>CAZUJQ010000001.1:0-76082 GCA_964620805.1 uncultured Planctomycetales bacterium
AGTAACTACTCAGGTACCCATATCCGTCGAGAACCAGATTGCAGGTGATCTTAATGGAAATTGACTCTCGACGAGAGCTTATTTGAGTAAATTTTAGGCTAAAATTTCTTATCGACGAGCCAAGGTACCTGAATAGTAACCGCAGAGAAATAAATCATTGCCGAATGACACAGTCTAGAAATATATTGATTATTGTCCGTGATTTTCCTCCTTATTATCACTCCATGGGAGGGATTGTACGCGTCCTCAAATTAGCACAATTTTTGACAAACCATGGCATTAATGTTTATGTATTGGCTGCCAAAGGCAAAGCAATAGATTATTTTGGTTATGAGGATTTAATCAAGAAGTTTAAAGTCACGTATGTGGATGATCCATGGCAGGCTTTCTATAATGACCAATATTTGAAATACCGCGATAAAAGAAATACGCTTTATGGATCGCATAATCCTTTTGTAAATTTTTTTAGAAATATAATTCAGGAAGTTTGTATCCCAGATATGGGGAGATTCCTTGTCCATAAATATGTGACACAAGCAAAATATTTCATACAACAACATAATATCAAAAATGTATTTGTCTCTTCCCCACCCCACAGCACTCAGGTTATTGGCCTTGAATTAAAAAAATATTTTAAGGATAAAATCAAATTGTTTACTGATTACAGAGATAGCTGGAACACAACCGCAGCATCACAGAAAAGACTGCTTGTGAATCGATGGCTCAGTGAACGGTTGGAATCACGCATTCTTGCTCTGACCGATTATTTGATTTATTGTTCTCCCCCTATGTTAACAAAAATTAATCAGAAATTTTTTTCTGTATCAGAAAAATCCCTGTTTATGATGAACGGTTATGACCAAAATATGATCTTGTCGCCATTGCAGAGAACTAGAAATAAAGTTCTAACCATAGGATTTTTTGGAAGAATGTATACTGATTCCCATACAAGATGGTCAATCAATCCCGCTCCATTTTTTATGGCTCTCATGAAATTTGCAAAGCCAATAAAATTGGTCATCTATGGTCCTGTTAGCATAGATCCTTATTGGCGCAATGCTCTAAAGGACATATTAGAGATTAAAGCTCCAGTTAATCATAATCAGGTGATACCTTTGATGCGCCAGTGTGACGTTTTACTCGTAGTCTATTCAGAGAAGGAAGGGGCAGACGAATTCATGTCAGGAAAAATATTCGACTATATGGTAGCAGAGAGGCCAATTTTAGTTGTTAGTCCTAAAGGGGTCGAAGCGGGGAAACTCGTGCAAAAGGAAAATATCGGCTACGTTGCTGATATCCATGATACAAAGAACGTTATTGATGTTCTTAACCAAATCTATACCCTCTGGGAGAAGGATGAGTTGTTATCGTACAGCATTAAGTCGTTGGAACAGTATAGCCGTCAATATCAATATTCTAAATTGCTTCCGTTGTTGGATTGACAGGGTTGACTATGGCCTTCTTTACAGCCTCTCGGAAATTTGGTATAAATAATCTCTCATCTCAAACTGATTTATCCTACGGTTATTACTTTTTACCCCTTAGGAAAGTATAGCTACCCATAGGGGCTGAAAATCGTGAAGAGTTATTGCCGAAGGCGATTTTCATGCAGTTGTGCCGATTCCGCTTCGCCGCCCTCTGACAATTAAACGGCAGTGAGGGCTTCGTTCTTCTTCGCTCTCAGCCAAAGGCTGATCCGCCTCTGGCGGAAAATGCTCTTGCGTTTGAGCTTCGAAGGAACGATTCCTACGAAGCTAAACGTGAAAACATTTAGCGAAGTAGAATCGCAGGATACGGCTCAATCTTATCTAAAAATAAAGGCATTGTAGTAGATTTCGCCGATGTAGCTCAGTCCCGACGTTATCTAAATTTTTTAGTGGAGGTCGGGATCCCGACTACCATTAAAAAAGTTCATAAAACGTCGGGATTGGTAGAGCAGTTGATTTGTCCCTCGGTATAGAATTTCCCTGCCGACGTAGCTCAGCTGGTAGAGCAACTGATTTGTAATCAGTAGGTCGGAGGTTCGATCCCTCTCGTCGGCTTTGGTACTTTAATAAGTCAGCTTTTCATTGGAAACTTGATCCTGAGATGAGATGGATGCTATTAAAGAGAACGCGACGGTTATCCTAAAAAAAGGATATTTGCTGTTTCATGGTCTCGGCCATCGAACTCTGCCATACAATCCCTTTATCCCGAAGATCATCAACGGGAGACCTGTCAAATACGGTTTTATTAGTAGCGAGCACCGTGAAAACGCTCGTCTCGATGATGATCTTGCTAACGGCCTAAAAAAAATCGGAGTCGATGTCCGGCCGTATCGCATCAACGTCCAGGATTACAAGAATTACCTCGCTCAGGCTCAGTATCCAGGTTACTATTATAGTTATGGCCTCTTCAAAGACCGGGAAGCCAGTTTTGCCGAGAAAACATTGGAACATTTTGTATCGGCCGATCTTCTGAAATTTGAGAGAGAAGATGTGTTCATTGACATAGCGGCGGACAAGTCTCCCTTTTATCAAGTTGTTCAAAAGATCTGGGGGACACGAACCATTTACCGGCAGGACTTGAAATATAAACCGGGAATTCACAATAATCAGATCGGAGGGTGTGCCGAAACTCTTCCGCTCCCGGGCCATTCTGTCAGTAAAGCCACCCTCCATTGTTCTTTTGAACATTTTGAGGGTGAATCGGATGTTGGATCGCTTAGGGAAATGGCCCGTGTTCTTAAACCCAAAGGCAAATTGTGTATCTTGCCGCTTTATTTAGGATATGAGTATACAATCCACACGGACCCCATTTATAATATTTTTTTCGGCCGGCGGCTTCAATTTGATCCAGATGCCCAAATCCGTTATTGTACGTGGAGCAACAGATACACGCGTCACTACAGTGTTGAACAATTCCAAGAGCGAATACTTCCATTTAATCGGGATTTCCAAATCACGGTCTATCGGGTTGAGAATTATACCGAAGTCCATTCGGGATGTTATTTGAGATTTATCGGATTATTCGAAAAAAAATAGACCTTTGAAGAAGCGACTTGATTTTATCCTGACAGAAGGTGAAATTTGATGATCTTAAGAAAATATGGGCAGATACTCAAGTGGTCAACGAGAACAGACTGTAAATCTGTTGCGCTTTGCGCTTCGGAGGTTCGAATCCTTCTCTGCCCATTCTGCTTCGCTTGAATGTTTCGCCCCGTTGTTTTAAGCAAGAAGCAACGGGGCTCGCGTTCGAGCTTCGCAGCAATAGGAGGGATGAGCGAAGCAGAATGTTTCTACGAAGCTCAAACGTGAAAACATTTGAGCGAAGTAGAGCACGAAAAAGAAAAGACTCTTTGAACCTATAAACATATTCAACATGCGAGAGTAGTTCAGTGGTAGAACTCCAGCCTTCTCCCGCCCTCCTAGAAATGGACGGGAAAGCAGGGAAATATGCGGGAGTAGTTCAGTGGTAGAACTCTAGCCTTCCAAGCTAGGAACGACGGTTCGATTCCGTTCTCCCGCTGTTTTACGAAGCAAAGCAGCGGGGGCTTGCTCAGGACGAATCCTGAGCGAAGTCGAATGGATTCGATTCCCTTCTCTCGCTCCATCGATATGATGAGAAGAAGAAGGAGGTTACAGGATTGACCATGATGGGGGTAGGTTCTAAATTGGCCCGTTATCTGAAAGAAAAAAGTGCATGAAAGTCACCCTCCTCATTCCCACCCTTAACGAAATCGATGGCATGAAAGCCATCATGCCAAAGATCAAGAAAGAATGGTATGATCAACTCTTGATTGTGGACGGCCAGTCGACAGATGGGACAATTGAGTATGCTAGAAAAATGGGATACCCCATTGTCATTCAGCAGAAGAAGGGCATGCGCCATGCGTACATGGAGGCCCTCCCCTTTATCACAGGAGATGTGATATTGACGTTTAGTCCGGATGGCAACTCTATTCCAGAGCTTATCCCGGCCTGTATTCATAAAATGAAAGAAGGCTACGACATGGTCATTGTCTCCCGGTATGCCGATGGGGCCAAAAGTTATGATGACGATGCTGTCACAGCTTTTGGCAATAAACTTTTCACAACATTGATCAATCTTTTGCATAAAGGGCATTATACCGATGCCATGGTCATGTACCGGGCTTATAAAAAAAGCCTGATCTCCGAGTTAGATCTTGATAAAGATGCCAGTTACGAGCTTGAAGAAAAGCTTTTTAGGACCACAGTCAGTTGGGAACCGCTTTTGTCCATCCGAGCTGCCAAAAGAAGGCTGAAAGTCACCGATATCCCTGGAGATGAGCCGGCCCGCACCGGGGGAACGCGTAAATTGCAGGTCTTGCGCTGGGGCGCCGCGTATCTTTTTGAGGTGTTCCGGGAGATTTTCATCTGGAAGTAAAAAATCAATGACCAACACACAAAACGAGAATAACCAATAACCAAGATACAATCACCAAACAATATCCAAACTTCTAATACCCAATTTCCAATAGGCTTGAGTTTGTTGGGTATTGGGCTTTGAATATTGGTGATTATTTGGTTATTGTTTCTTGGTGATTGGTTTATTGTGGAGATATTGGTGCTTTCAAAAATAAAAACAATTGCCATTCTCGGTGACGGTGCTTGGGGGACAACCCTGGCTATTCATCTGGTCAAAAAAAAATACAGCGTCCGGCTTTGGGGGCCATTTCCGGAATATCTTCGAGAGATTCAAAAGAGCCGAGACAACACCAAGTTTTTACCGGGGATCGAAATTCCACCCCAAGTCATTTTGACCGAGCAACTGGAAGAAACCCTCAAAGACACACAATTGGTAGTTTTAGCTATACCTTCTCAATATGTGAGAAGTATTCTCAACCAATTAAAAGCATTCGATTTTTCTAGTAAAACTATTCTGAGTACAGTCAAAGGGATAGAAACCGAAAGTTTAATGCGGATCTCCCAGCTTATTTATAAGGAATTGGGCAAGGTGTCGTTGGCGGTTTTGTCTGGTCCCACGATCGCCCGGGAGGTAGCCTTGGGGATCCCAACGACTGCCGTTGTGGCTTCACCAAATCCGAAGCTGGCTCAAAAATTGCAAAACGTCTTTCATTCTGATACATTTCGGATCTACACCAACCGGGATATGGTGGGGGCCGAGTTGGGAGGCAGTGTCAAGAACATCATTGCCATTGCTTGCGGGGTCTGCGATGGTTTAGGATTTGGCACAAACGCCAAGGCGGCCATCCTGACTCGGGGACTTGCCGAAATGGCCCGCTTTGGCGTGGCCTTGGGGGCCAAAAGCCAAACCTTTACAGGTCTTACGGGATTGGGCGATTTGGTCACCACCTGTTTTAGTCCACAGAGCCGCAACCGCTCCGTTGGAGAACAATTAGGTAAAGGAAAGAGTATTGATGAGATCACATCCCAGATGAGCATGGTGGCAGAGGGCGTTTCCACGGTTAAGGCAGTTTATCGCTTAAGCCGGAAGCGTAAAGTCCCCATGCCGATTACGACCGAAGTTTTCAATGTTATTTATAAGAATAAAAACCCACAAAAAGCGGTCAGGGATTTGATGAAGCGGAGAGTAAAGGCAGAGTGAATTGTGCGTCTTACGTCAAAAAAACATCGGAGCGTAGCGCAGCTTGGCTAGCGCACTTGAATGGGGTTCAAGGGGTCGTGAGTTCAAATCTCACCGCTCCGATTTGGATATTTACGGTAAACAGGATTTTGGTCTTAGGATTTCGGATTTCCTTTAAGAAAGGGGGACCTCATGATGGATCTCAACCCAAACCAACCCGAACGCCGAAGGTATATTCGTGTTAAAAAAAATTTTATCCTCTCCTATTATGAGCAAAGAGATCCCGCCAACAAGCATGAGATTACCCAGCTCAAAAATATCGGCTTAGGAGGGATGTGTTTTGTCACCTCAACGTGGCATCAGCCGGGAATCAAAATGTTCATCGAGCTTAAAACGCCGTATTTGGCGGGGACGACCTCTCTGTCGGGAACCGTCTTGGGTTCGCATGAGAAGATTACCAATATTTTGTATGAGACGAGATTGGCCTTTGATCCCTTGAGCCCTCAGGCGGAAATCATTTTAAATAAAATTGTGGCTTATTTTGACAAACAAGGACAAAAGAGGGGCTTATGAATCGATTAACGGTGGGTTTGATCGGCTACGGGAATGTGGGCCAGGGGGTGGTCAAATTCCTCCGGGTCCGAGAAAATTTTATCCGTAACAAATTTAATACGGAATTCACGATCAAGACGATCTGCGATAGGAGCGTCCACGCCAAAGACACGCGGGGCTTGACCAATATCCGCCTCACCACGAATGTCGCCAAGATCATCAATGACCCGAATATCGACGTTGTGATCGAACTCGTAGGCGGGCTGCACCCTGCCCGGGAGATTATCCTGGGCGCTTTGAGATCCGGAAAGCAGGTTGTGACCGCCAACAAAGAGCTGTTGGCTCATCATGGCGAGGAGCTCTTTCAAGAGGCCCGCCAGAGAAACCGCAGCATTTATTTTGAATCTTCGGTCGGCGCGGGGGTCCCGATCATCAAAACCATAACCGAAGGGCTGGCCGGCAATAAATTCAATGCCCTCTATGGCATCATCAACGGCACCTGCAATTTCATCTTAAGTGAAATGACCAAAAATAACTGGAGCTTTTCCCAGGCCCTCAAAGAGGCGCAGAAAAGAGGATACGCCGAACGCAACCCTTCCTTGGATGTCAGCGGCATGGATTCGGCGCATAAGCTGGCCATCCTGGTCTTCCTGGCCCTGGGTAAATCCATCAAGCTCAAAGATATCTACATCGAAGGGATCACGCACATCTCTCACGTGGACATTGAGCACGCTGAGAGTTTAGGGTTAAAGATCAAACTGCTGGCGATCGCCAAAAGGGCCAATGATCAAATCGAAGTACGGGTTCACCCCACCTTGATTTCCCAAGAGCATCCTTTGGCCTCCGTCAACGGGATTTTTAATGCGATCCTGATTAATACGGATCCCTTGGGAGATATTTTGCTCTACGGGCAAGGGGCCGGTCAGATGTCCGCGGCCTCGGGGGTCATGAGCGATCTCATCAATCTGGCCGCGAGGCATAAAGCACCGTCTCCCGTTAGCGTGGGGAATCTGTTTCAGGACATCTGCAATTTTCGTTTAAGAAAGATTGATCAGATCAAAACGAAATTTTACTTAAGGTTCATGGCCATCGACAAGCCCGGCGTCCTTTCCAAGATCGCGGGGATCCTGGGCCGGCACGGGATCAGCATTGCCTCGGTCACGCAGAAGATGCACAAGAAATCTTCGGCGGTGCCTGTGGTGATTTTGACCGATTATGCCCAGGAAAAGATGCTGAGATTATCGTTAGCGCAGATCACCAAGCTCTCTGTCGTCAAAAGCCAGCCCGTTGCCATCCGCATGGAGAAGCTCTAATGCCTCAGCCTGTAAATTCGGCAGGGAACTGGCGCGGTGTTATCCATCGGTATCGGGCTTTTTTGCCGGTCAGTGATAAGACCCCGGTTGTGACCCTCCATGAAGGCCGTACTCCGCTGGTCTTTTCTATTCATTTAAGCGCCACCATCGGTCTTAAGGTGTATCTTAAATTCGAGGGGTTAAATCCCACCGGCTCCTTCAAAGATCGTGGAATGACCCTGGCGATCTCCAAGGCCAAGGAAGAAGGCTCCAAGGCGGTTGCGTGCGCTTCGACCGGCAATACCTCGGCCTCCGCGGCCGCGTATGCGGCGCAGGCGGGCTTAAAGTGCATTGTTCTTATTCCCGAAGGCCGCATTGCCCAGGGAAAGCTCGCCCAGGCCATGATTCACCAGGCGCTGGTCATTGCCGTCCAGGGAAATTTTGATGAGGCCCTGGACCTCGTCAGAGAAATCACGGCCCGATATCCGGTCACGCTGGTCAACTCCTTGAATCCTTTTCGGATTGAAGGCCAGAAGACCGCGGCCTTTGAGATCTGCGATGCCTTAGGAAAGGCGCCGGAGTTTCATGCCATTCCGGTCGGCAATGCCGGGAACATCACCGCGTACTGGAAAGGATATCAAGAATATAAAAAAGCCGGAAAATCCCAGGTGTTGCCGCGCATGCTTGGTTTCCAAGCCGCGGGCGCCGCGCCCATTGTTGAGAAAAAGATCATTCCTCATCCGGAAACGATCGCCACCGCGATCCGGATCGGAAACCCCGCCAGTTGGAAATCAGCCGAGGCCGCCCGTGATGAGTCGAAGGGCCTCATTGAGGCGGTGACGGATGAAGAGATTTTGTCAGCGTACAAATTATTGGCCGCTAAAGACGGGATTTTTGTGGAAGCGGCTTCCGCGGCCTCGGTGGCCGGCATCTTGAAGCTGCATCGTAAGGGATATTTTAAAAACAAAACAGGGCGGATCGTCTGCACGTTGACGGGTCACGGATTAAAAGACCCGGATTTGGCGACTAAAAACATCGGCCATCCGGTTTCTGTGAAGGCGGAGATGGACGCCATATTGAAGCATATTGAGAAATGGACAAAGAGATAACTACGACTAAAATCGCGATTTTTAGGAAAAGCGAAATCCGAAAGACTATTCATAAGGATGAATGGTGGTTTGTAATTAATGATGTTGTTTTAGCGCTTACCGATTCACCCAATGTTCCGGACTATATAAAAAAGATGCGTAAGCGTGACCATGAGCTTAGCAAAGGGTGGGGACAAATTGTCACCCCCCTTTCCGTGCGGACATCAGGAGGAGAGCAAAAGCTTAATTGTGCCAATACAGAAGGCATATTTCGTATTATCCAGTCTATCCCATCCCCGAAAGCCGAGCCGTTTAAGCGGTGGCTGGCTCGGGTTGGCTATGAGCGGATTCAGGAAATTGAAAATCCCGAGCTTGCTACAAAGAGAACAAGGGCTTTATATAAGGCAAAAGGCTATAGCAACGACTGGATTGAGAAGCGGATGCGTGGCATTGCTATCCGTGAGGAATTGACCGACCAGTGGCAAAAGCGCGGCGTAAAGGAGCAAAAGGAATATGAAATATTGACCGCTGAAATATCAAAGGCAACATTCGGAATGACCCCGTCCGCTTATAAGAAACATAAGGGGCTAAAACGGGAAAATTTAAGGGATCACATGACCGATTTGGAGCTTATCTTCTCAATGCTTGGCGAGGCATCGACAAAAGAGATTGCCATGAATAAAGATGCTCAAGGGTTTATGGAGAACAAACAGGCCGCCTTCGAAGGTGGTACTGTTTCAGGTCATGCGAGAAAAGAGCTTGAGCGCAAAAGCGGCAGGAAAGTGATTAGCAAAGAAAATTATCTAAAATTGCCACAAGATAAAAAGTTATTGAAGTCGTAATCCGTTTTCCGGCTTTCGAGTTATATGACTAACCCATTGCGGAACAAAAAAGTGCTCATCACTTGCGGACCCACGTGGGTCCCAATCGATTCGGTGCGGGTAATCACGAACCGTTCGAGCGGCCGCTTGGGGCACATCCTTGCCCAGGATCTTAAAAAAGAATGGGCCCGGATCACGGTTTTAGAAGGGCCGGTCACGGATGTGTGGTATCCTGATTCCATCCAGGTGATTAAATTTCATTATTATTCTGAATTGGCCGGCTTGCTTTATGGGGAATTAAAAAAGGATTATGATATTATCTTGCATTTGGCCGCGGTCTCGGACTATCAGCCGAAGAAGCCCCAAGCCTCCAAGATCAGTTCGGATTTAAAGCGTCTAAAGCTTCAGTTGGTCCCCACGGAAAAGCTGATTGACAAGATTAAGCCGTTAAGCCCCCAAGTGATCCTTGTAGGATTTAAAATGGAAGAGAAGCTTAAATCCCGGGCATGGAAGGCCAGGGTGTCGCGGCTCTTTCAGAAGGCCCAATGTGACTTAGTGGTTTTGAACTCTCTTAAAGAAAACCGGTATCGAGGGTGTATCATCGATCCAACAAATCGGGTTTTGGCCCAAGGAGAAAACCGCCAAGAGATTGCGAAGAAATTGGTGGATATCTTAAAAAAGAAAATATGAAATACATCGTCTTGGTTCCTGATGGCATGGCGGATTATCCGGTGGAAATCCTGGGGCATAAAACCCCCCTGGAGGTAGCCCGAACGCCCCATATGGACTATCTGGCGCAGAATGGCTTTTTAGGTTTGGTGAAGACCATTCCCGATCAAATGTCACCGGGCTCGGACGTGGCGAACCTCGCTCTCTTGGGCTATGACCCTCAAAGGTATTTTTTCGGACGGGCCCCTTTGGAGGCCGCCAACCTCGATATCACGTTACAAGAGGATGAGGTGGCCTTCCGCTGCAACCTGGTAACGGTCGAAAGCGACCAGATGGCGGATTACAGCGCTGGTCACATCTCCACCCAAGAGGCCTCTTTATTGATTCAGGCTTTAAATGATCAATTCCAATTGCCGCATATTAAATTTTATGCCGGGAAAAGTTACCGGCATCTTATGGTGATGAAATCTCCCAGGACCAAGGAGCTCCTGGAAATAAGATGCGTGGCCCCGCACGATATTGCCGGACAAAATCTTGGCCCCCATTGGCCGCAGGGCCCTGGGGCAGAGGAATTGAAAACCCTGATGGAAAAATCCCAGGACATCCTGGCGGCGCATCCCGTCAATGGCGTGCGTATTGACTTAAAAGAAAATCCAGCTAATATGATTTGGTTATGGGGTCAGGGAAAACGGCCAGAATTGCCGCCTTTTAAGGAAAAATTTAATCTTAATGGCGCGATCATCTCGGCGGTGGACCTCATCAATGGCATTGGGAGGTTGATTGGGCTTAAGGTCGTAAAAGTCCCGGGTGTCACCGGTTACTATGACACGAATTATTTGGGGAAAGCCCAATACGCCTTAAAGGCCTTAAGAAGACGAGATTTTGTTTTCATTCACGTTGAGGCGACCGATGAGGCCGGACATAATGGCGATATCAAGATGAAGATGGCCTGCATTGAGCGGATTGACAAAGAGATCGTTGGCACTCTTTTAGACTATTATAAAAAGAAAAGCCATGTGCGGATTCTGGTGTTGCCAGATCACGCGACACCGGTGGAGAAGCGCTGTCATGTGAGTGATCCGGTGGGTTTTGTCATGTTCGGCCAAGGGATCTCTTCGAACGGCGCGTTCGAATACAATGAGCGCGTCGCCAGAGAGAAGGGGTTGAAGTTTCAAAGCGGCGAGGAGCTTTTGAGGTATTTTTTAAAACAGGAGTAGCCTTTCAATGACCAATGACCAAATTCCAATCACCAAACAAATTCCAATATCCAAATCCAAAGTAACCTTTGCTTCGAAGTGTTTGGAATTTTGGAATTGGAAATTGGGTATTGTTTGGTCATTGTATCTTGGTTATTGGTCATTTCTGCATGGAATCATTTTATTTGAGTTGAAGGGGGCATAAAGATCTCTTCATGAAACAGATCATCGTTCAAAAATACGGCGGTTCTTCGGTGGCCAACATCGAACGGATCAAGGAGGTCGCCAAACGGATTGTCTCCTATAAAAATCACCGTCAGGATGTCCTGGTCGTGGTCTCGGCCATGGCAGACACAACCGATGAGTTGGAAGATCTCGCTTTTCGGATCACGGACGATCCGCCGGAGCGAGAGATGGATATGCTCATGTCGACCGGAGAGCAGATCTCCTGCGCGCTTTTGGCCATGGCGGTCAAAGAGCAAGGATACGATGCCATCTCTTTGACGGGCGGGCAAGTGGGGATTCGAACAGACCGCTCTTATACCAATGCCCGGATTGTCAAAATCGATGCCCGGCGGATCCGCAAGGCCCTTTCGCAAAGCAAAATTGTGATTGTTACGGGCTTTCAAGGCGTCACCCACGATGATGATATCACCACGCTGGGCCGCGGAGGCTCGGATCTGACCGCTGTCGCCTTGGCTAAAACCCTGGGTGCCAAGGTCTGCGAGATTTATACGGACGTGGCCGGCATTTACACGGCGGATCCTCGGATCATAAAAGAAGCCAGGAAAATTTCGATCATTACCTTTGATGAGATGCTGGAGATGGCTTCTCTCGGAGCCCAGGTGATGCAGGCGCGCTCCATCGAGGTCGCCAAGAGATTCAATATCCCGATCCACGTGAGGTCCAGTTATTCCAAGGAGGAAGGAACCATGATTGTCAAGGATGATGAAAAGATGGAAAGCGTGGTGGTGCGCGGCATCACCTGCAATAAAGCGGAGGCGAAGATCACCGTCTGCAATGTCCCGGACCGCCCGGGGGTGGCCGCGCGGCTTTTTACCGAGATCTCCAAGGCAGGGATCAGCGTGGACACCATCGTCCAAAATGTCAGCCACACCCGTTATACAGACATTTCCTTTACCGTTCCCAAATCGGTGTTAAACAAGGCCCTCAAGGCGGCTCAGGATGTCGCCAGGAAAATCGGAGCCGGAGAGGTCCTCCATGATAAAAATATCGCGCGGGTTTCCATCATCGGATCTGGTATGCGTTCTTATCCGGGGGTCGCTGCCAAGATGTTCCAGACTTTGGCCGAAAATAAAATCAACATAGGGATGATTTCCACATCCGAGATCAGCATCTCCTGCATTATTGATCAGAAGCTGTCAGACAAGGCTGTCCAGAGTCTGCACAAAAAATTTGGTTTGGAAAGGATGAATTAAAGGTGCCACAGATTTTTATTTATGATACGACGTTGCGGGATGGGTCCCAGACCGAAGGGATCTCTTTTTCGGTCAGCGATAAAATGAAAATTACCGATAAGCTCGATGATCTCGGGCTTCACTACATCGAGGGCGGCTGGCCGGGATCCAATCCCAAGGACAAGGAATTCTTTGAAGAGATGCAGCGTAAACCTCTTAAGAATTCGGTTTTGGTCGCATTTGGTTCTACCCATCGGGCAGGCCTCAAGGCCTCCGAAGATCGGAATCTTAAGGAGTTGGTGGCCTCCCAAACCAAGACGATCACAATCTTTGGCAAAAGCTGGGATCTGCAGGTGACGGATGTCCTCAAGACCACCCTGGAGAAAAATCTCAAAATGATTTCGGATTCGGTGAGCTTCTTAAAGAAAGAGGAAAGAGAGGTCTTTTATGATGCAGAGCATTTTTTCGACGGCTTTAAGCGCAATCCAGAATATGCCCTGAAAACCATTATGGCCGCGGCGGAATCCGGCGCGGATTGTCTTGTCTTATGCGATACCAACGGCGGCACGCTTCCTGAGGAAATCAGCCAGATCGTCCGCCAGGTTCGCCAGAAGCTCTCCTGTCCCCTGGGCATCCATACCCACAACGACCTGGATTTGGCCGTGGCCAATAGTCTGGCCGCGGTTGAGGCGGGATGCACTCAGGTGCAGGGAACCTTTAACGGTTTGGGAGAGCGCTGCGGCAATGCGGATTTATGCACCCTCATGGGGATCCTTTCAACCAAAAAGAAATATAAGACCATTCCCGAAAACCGGCTTCGTCACTTAACCGAGGCCTCGTATTACCTAAGCGAGATCAGCAATTTTAAATTGCCGGATAATCATCCCTTTGTCGGGCATTCCGCGTTTGCCCATAAGGGAGGGGTGCATATCGACGCCGTCTTGAAAAATTCGATGGCCTACGAGCATGTCGATCCCTCTTTAGTAGGCAATCATCGCCGCTTTTTGACCTCGGAGCTGGCCGGAAAGATGCCCTTTGTCCTTAAGGCCAAGGAAATGAATTTGGATCTGGATAAGAAGTCGCCGCAGACGCACAAGCTCCTCAAGGCCCTGCAAGCCAAAGAGCACGAAGGTTATCAGTTCGAGGCCGCGGATGCCTCCTTCGAATTATTCATGAAACGGGCGCTGAAGAAATATAAACCATTTTTTAAATTGGAAGGCTTCAAAGTCACGACCGAAAAACGCCACGATGGCCGCGTCTTTGCCGAGGCCTCGGTCCGTCTCCTCATCAACGGCCGCGAAGAGTTCAGCGCCTCCGATGGCCACGGTCCGGTGGATGCGCTGGATCGTGCTTTACGAAAGGCATTGACCCAATTTTATCCCCATTTAAAGGAGATGCGTCTTTCCGACTACAAAGTCCGCGTGTTGGATACAAAAACCGGAACAGCCGCACGGGTACGGGTTTTGATCGAATCCCAGGATGATACCGATTCCTGGACTACGATCGGCGTCCATGAAAACATCATCGATGCCAGTTACGAGGCCCTTGTGGACAGTATTGAGTACAAGTTGCTGAAGGAGAATCGTTGAAATCCTAAATCCCAATCTCCTAAAATCCCAATGCCGTGTGCGACTCTTTCTGTGTCATTGCGAGGAGCGACTGAAAAGAGCGACGAAGCAATCCTATTTTTAGTATAAGAGATTGCTTCGCTTCACTTCGTTTCGCTCGCAATGACAGCAAAATCGCACATCGCGTTAGGATTTAGGGTTAGGATTTGGGATTTATCTTTTGAATCCCATGATCCAACTCCCTCCCCGCTACAATCCCCAGGAAACCGAGGACAAATGGTGCCAATTTTGGGAAGAGTCTCGGGCCTTTCACGCCGAAGCTAACCCCAACAAAAAACCCTACATCATCGTGATCCCCCCGCCCAATGTCACCGGAGTCCTCCACATGGGCCATGCCTTGAACAATACTTTGCAGGACATTATGATCCGCTACCAAAGGATGAAAGGCTTGGAAACCTTGTGGCTTCCCGGCACGGACCACGCTGGGATCGCCACCCAGAATGTGGTGGAGAAAGAGCTGGCCAAAGAAGGCAAAACCCGTCAGGAAATCGGCCGGGAGGAATTCTTAAAGCGGCTCTGGGAATGGAAAAATCAGTATGGGGATACGATTATCCACCAGCTTAAGAAATTGGGCGCCTCCTGCGACTGGGAGCGCTCGAGGTTCACCATGGATGAGCATTATAGTGAAGTCGTTAAAGAGGTCTTTATCCGGCTTTATCAGAAAGGATTGATTTACCGCGGAGAGTACATCATCAACTGGTGCCTGCGCTGCCGCACGGCTTTATCGGATGAAGAAGCCGAGCACCAGGAAATCCAAGGCGCTTTGTATCACATCCGTTATCCTTTGAAAGAGGATCCTAAAAGTTATGTGGTTGTCGCCACGACCCGGCCGGAGACCATGCTCGGTGACACCGCGGTGGCGGTTCATCCCCAAGACAGACGTTATAAAAAATTTCTAGGAAAAACATTAATCCTTCCTTTGATCCATCGCGAGATCAAGATCATATCCGATTCCTTTGTCGATTCCCATTTTGGTTCTGGCGCTGTCAAGGTGACGCCGGCCCATGATCCCAATGATTTTGAGATGGCCAAAAGGCACGGCCTGGAATTCATCAATATTATGCATCCGGATGGCCGGCTCAATGAGCGTGCCCAGGCCTTTGTCGGGTTGGATCGATTTGAGGCCCGTCGAAAGATTGTGGAGGCCCTCAAGGAACAGGGGCTGCTGGAGAAAATCGAGGACCACCGGCATTCCGTTGGCCATTGTTACCGCTGCGAAACCATCGTTGAGCCTTATTTGTCCAAACAGTGGTTTGTGAAGATGAAGCCCCTGGCCAAACCGGCCATCGATGTCGTGAAGAAAGGAAAGATTAAATTCTATCCTCCGCGCTGGAATAAGGTGTATTTAAACTGGATGGAGAACATCCGGGACTGGTGCATCTCCCGGCAGATTTGGTGGGGCCATCGGATTCCGGTGTGGTACTGTGTCGGAAATGGCTCCTGTCAACTCAAATGCCGCGAACCCATTGTCTCCTTAAACCCCCCACCGCATTGTCCCCATTGCGGTTCCACCAACATCACCCAAGACGAAGATGTCCTTGACACGTGGTTCTCCTCTTGGCTGTGGCCTTTTGCCATCCTGTATTGGCCTAACAACAAAAGAGACCTAGAGTATTTTTATCCCACCTCATCTCTTTTTACGGCCCCCGAGATCATCTTCTTTTGGGTGGCGCGGATGATTATGGCGGGCTTGGAGTTCATGGGAGAGATCCCCTTCTCTGAGGTCTATATTCATGGCACGGTCCGGGACATGAGCGGACGGAAGATGTCGAAGTCCCTGGGCAATGCCATTGATCCTATTGATATCATTAAAGAGTACGGAGCGGATGCCCTGCGCTTTAGTCTGATCCTCAACTCCAGCCAGGACCTTTTTATCTCGAAGGAGAAATTTGAGATTGGCCGTAATTTTGCCAATAAGATCTGGAATGCCGGCCGTCTGGTTTTGATGAATGTCAAAGACGGACTAAATCTCGGGCAGCTTTCGTATGGCCATCTGGATCTTCAGACTCGAGATCTGGATTTATATTCGCGGTGGATTCTCTCCAGGCTCCATACCACCCTTAAGAAAGTAGGGCTTGCCATTGAAAGATACCGGTTTTCAGAAGGGGAATCGTTGATTTATGAATTCTTCTGGCGCAATTACTGCGATTGGTATCTGGAAATCATCAAGGATCGGTTTTCCGAGCCCTTGACGCAAAAGGTCTCTTTATATGTCTTGGTCCAAAGCCTGCGGATGATTCATCCTTTTATGCCGTTTGTGACCGAAGAGATTTGGAATACAATGGCTCAAGGCAGGACGCCTTTGGCCAGACACAGCTGGCCCGCCTTCCAGAGACAATGGATCAACAAAAAAGCCGAACAGAAGATGCAGACGTTGATTGAGCTGATCAGTGCCATCCGCAACGTGCGCTCCCATTGCCATATCAATCCCCATGAGGCGATTGATATCGTCTTTGCCAACCCCGGGGATGATAGAGCCGGTTTTATCCAAAGCCATGAGGTCATCCTGAAACGGCTTGCTAGAATTCGTGACTTAAAAGTCGATCCGGCCTTGACCAAATTGAAAGAGAGTGTCGGCGGGATTGCGGGGAAAATCAGATTTTTTATCCCGTTAAAGGGGATCATTGATATCCAAAAAGAGAAAGAACGGATCTCAAGACAGCTTAAAGAGCAGCAAACGTTATTAAAAAACCTCTCTTTTAGACTTAAAAATAAAAATTTTGTTCAAAAGGCTCCGCCAGAAATTGTGGAGAGGGAAAAGGATCGCCTAAAATCTTTGGAAATCAAGGTTCAAGAATTCCACGCCATTCTTAAAGGACTTCAATAGCTTTTAAAGAAGAAGATTAAACCTAAGAAAAATTTGCTATAATAAGATCAAAAAGAAGGGAGGGTTAACAATGTTTTCACTACAGTTTAGGATGGGACTGTTATTGGCGGCGCTTTTTGGCATCATTTATGCCGTGGTGGTTGTGATCGGGACAACCATGGGAGTAGAGAATTTCTACTTCTATTTAGTCATCTCATTCGTTTTCATGGTCATCCAATACATGATCGGGCCAAAAATCGTGGAATGGACCATGGGCGTGCGCTACTTAAAAAGGGAGGAAGACCCTGGCTTATACCAGATGATCAGCGATTTGGCGCAAAGGGCCCACATCCCTATGCCCAAAATCGGAGTGGCTAATATTGCGGTGCCCAATGCCTTTGCCTTTGGCCACTCCTTAAGAGATGGCCGGGTCTGTGTCACTCAGGGGATTCTGCGGCTCTTGAGTCCCGAAGAATTAAAAGCGGTCTTGGGCCATGAGCTGACCCATATCAAAAATCGGGATGTCTTGACAATCACACTTTTGTCGGTCATTCCGATGATCATGTATCGGCTGGCCTGGCATTTCATGTTTTATGGCGGCAGGAGAGACAGCCGCAACAACACTACCGCTCTCGTGGGGCTAGCGGCTTTCCTTTTTTACTTCATTACGAATCTTTTGGTTTTGTATGCCTCACGGATTAGGGAATATTTTGCGGACCGCGGATCGATAGAGTTGGGAAGCCGTCCCTCGGATTTGGCCTCGGCTTTGTATAAACTCGTCTATGGTTCGGCCCGGACGCCCAAAGCGGCCTTGAGAGAAGTGGAGGGCTTAAAGGCCTTTTTCGTGAATGATCCTTCCCGGGCCTTGATGGAGATCAGGGAATTGAGCCAACTAGATTTGGATCGAAGCGGCACCATCGATCCAACCGAAATCGCCCGAATGAGGACGCAGAATATTCATCTGGGTTTTAGCGACCGGCTGATGGAAGCCTTAAGCACGCACCCGAATATGCTAAAGCGCATTAAACATCTCTCCGAGTTGGAAGGCTCATGAGCGTCGTCACCCAGGAATTCTCCCTGACCAGAAATCAGTATTTTTCCCTCCTCATGCAGAATGTGCTGCGGCGGTGGTGGATCGTTTTTGTTCTCTTATTTTTATTCAGCGCTTTGGGCATTAAAGCGGGGGTGGGATCGGCGCTGCTTCTTTTTGTTTTCTTGAGTACCCTTTATCTTCTTTATCTGATCGGTCTCACCTGGATCCGATCCAATCCCAAAGCCCAGCCTTTGGTCTTTCAGCCCTGCCATTACGAGATCGATCACGAATTCATTGGAGTCTATCTTAAAGATGGGAGTTTCAGCAAGGTCAGGTTCAGTTGCATTAGAAAAATCGTCATCAGAAAGACGTATTACCTTTTATACACGTCACCCTCTCAGTTTTTCTATATCCCTTTTAACGCTGTGAGTAATCCCAGCGACTTGGAACGCCTGAAGGTGTTGCTCCAGGTCAAAGTGGGGTGACCCGTGTTTCAAGAGCATTTTAAAAACCGCCTTTGGTCCATGGAGGATTTTTTTCGCTCCAAGGGAAGAACCATCCAGAAGCGCATGACGGTTGTCCGGTTGTCTGATCAAAGCCTTCTTCTGCACTCGCCGGTCGGTCTGACAAAACAGCTTCAAGGGCGGCTCGAGGTCTTGGGAGAGGTTCGACACGTCATCTCACCCAATACATTTTACTTTTCTTTTCTAAACGATTATTTAGCCGTTTATCCAGAGGCAAGATTTTATGCGCCGCCGGGGAGGGTTTTAAGCAATTGCGCGGTTTTAAAAGATGGGCCTGAGCCGGTGTGGGAGCAAGATTTGGATCAGGTGATTTTTTTAAGCCGGATCCTGAAAGAGGCGGTCTTTTTTCATAGGCTGAGTCAAACCCTGATCTTGACAGATTTATGCCGGAACATTCAAGAAGAGGCGCCTTTTCTGACCAAAACGCTTGCCAGGTTTACCGGATCCTATCAGCGTTTTACGGATTACCCCTTTGTGCGATGGACGCTTTCAGACCGCCCAGCGGCCCGG
This sequence comes from uncultured Planctomycetales bacterium, assembly GCA_964620805.1. Lineage (GTDB taxonomy): Bacteria > Omnitrophota > Gorgyraeia > Zapsychrales > JAHFFX01 > CAZUJQ01. Next base: position 19,085 of record CAZUJQ010000001.1, read on the forward strand.
GCTGCTCTTCAAAAAATCCTCAATTGGGATTTTGAACGGATCATTTTGGCTCAGGGAAGAATTGTGGAGGGGAAGGGGAAAGAAAATTTAAGACAGGCTTTTGCTTGGTTGGAATAAGATGAAATGCGGATAACCTCATGCTTCCCATCCTATTTTATGCTTCCATGATTTTCACTGTGGCTGGTTTTTTCTCCACCGAGGGTTGGTGGATGGACTTAAGCAGCCATTTTCGGGTTCAATATTTTTTTGTCCAACTGGTTTGTTTGATTTTCTTTATGCTTGGCCGCAAGTGGAGTTTTGTGACGTTGGCTGCCTTTTTCGCGCTCTTAAACGCCAAAGAGATTTACCCTTTGTATACCTCATGTGTGTTCCGGCAGCTTTCCTTGCAGCCTACTTTGGGAAAGATTGAAATCCTATTGATCAATGGCGATGTCCAAGAGAATGATTATAAAAATGTGTTCCAGTATATTTATGCGAACCCTCCTGATATCCTGGCGGTCAAAGAACTCAATCAGGAGGGTTTGATCGGATTATCTTCGGTCCTCAATCAGTATGGGTATCGATATTTTGTCGACCGGGAAGACGGTTTTGGTTTAGGCGTTTTCAGCAACCTGCCTCTGGAAGATGCGGTGATTCGCTCTTATGGGCGGAGCCGAGTGCCCGGCCTTGTTGCCCAGTTTTCTACAGGAATGGAGAGCTTTACCTTGGTTTTGATCCATCTTTGGCCGCCGGTAACCCGGGAACTGTTCCATTGGCGTAACGAACAACTGGACCAAATTGCGTTGCACAAGGATGATTTCCCCAAAAATCTTATTATGCTGGGCGATTTTAACATGACGTCCTGGACAGAGTATTTTCCAAATTTTCTGCAGAAGATGAATCTGGTTGACTCTCGCTTGGGTTTCGGGATTCAGCCGACTTGGCCCTCGGCCGTTGCGACTTTAGGGATACCGATTGACCATTGTCTGGTCAGCCAGAATTTTAGGGTGTTGGAGCGCCGGATCGGTCCGCATCTGGGCTCTGATCATCGCCCGGTCTTTTTAAAATTAGAGCTTATGCAGGAGTAAAAGAAAATTGAAAGATGAGTCTTTCAAAAAAGAGCTTTCTCTTTCTTGTTATAGTTTTCCTAGGATGTGAAAGACAATCGGCCAAGCGGATATACGAAGAAGTCGTAATCCAAGAGGAGTCTCCAGCGCCGATCAGGGCTTTTGAAACTAGCAACGATCCTCATGGTCAACCGTCCCTGGCCTGGAGTGTCCCGGAGGGCTGGATCGAAAAACCCGGCAGCGGAATGCGGCTGGCGAGTTTCGCCAATCCCAAAAATAAGACGATCGATGTCTCGATTGTTTCTTTGAGCGGCTCGGCCGGCGGCCTTATGGCCAACGTCAATCGCTGGATGGAACAGCTCGGTGGAAGCGCGTTTCATGAAACAGGGTTCCAGGAATTTCTCCAGAAGCAAAAGAGCCTGACAACTCAAGGGAAGTTACCCTGCCTTTTGATCGATTTTACCAGCTTGCAATCCAAAGACGATCCTTCCGCTTTAAGCATGCTGGCCGGGGTCGTAGAATTGCCAACCCAGACGATCTTCCTTAAAATGACCGGGGCCTTGCCAGAGATTAATCAGAATCGAGAAGCCTTGGAAGCCTTATGTCAATCGTTAAAATTCTCTCTTCCTTAAAGATCACGTTGGGATGCCTGATTCTCCTTTTTATTCTAACCTTTTGGGGGACCATAGATCAGGTGCAAAACGGGCTCTACCATGCGCAAGAGAGATTTTTTCACTCTTTTTATTTTCTTGTGTTTGGGTTTTTGCCCTTCCCCGGGGCCCAACTGGTTTTGTGGATCTTGTTTGTTAATCTGGTTTGCGCGGCTTTTGGCCGATTCGAATACCAGTTTTCCAAGCTGGGGATTTTCATTCTCCATATAGGGGTGATCTTATGGTGTGTATCCGCCTTTGTCACCCTGCACGGGGTGGAAGAATCCCATCTGACTTTGCGGGAAAAAGAAGGGGCCAATGTCTCCCAGTCGTACCGGGACTGGGAGTTGTCGATCTGGAGAGAGGAGCCCGGCAGAAGAATCGTGACAGCCTATGATGCGAAACCCTTCAAAGGTGGTCAAGTTTTGGATTTTAGTGAGTTTGGCTTTGATGTCCTGGTCAAAACCTATTATCCGAATGCTGAAGCCTACGCGGGTCCTCCTTCTGGTCCCCCAGAAGTCTTCAACCCTTCCGGAATTCAAGCACTTGAGCCCCTCACGTCTTCTCTGGAGCCAGAAAAAAATGTTCCTGGCGGGATTTTTGTTTTAAAGCAAGAGAGCTCTGGAGCGATTCCGCCGCTTCTTTTGTACGGAGCCGAAAACAACGATGCCGTGATTCCCGTGGGCAAGGAGGTCTATCATTTTAGGCTTCGCCATAAAAAATATCCTCTGCCTCTGGGCGTTCGGTTGATCGATTTTGTTAAGGAAGATCATCCCAATACCGAGATCGCCCGCAGTTACAAAAGCAAAGTGGAGCTCCGATCAGAAGGGGGGCTTTCGCGGGGGGTGGAGATTTCCATGAACCAACCCCTTCGCTACAAGAATTTTACCTTTTATCAGGCCTCTTACGCGGTTGACGCCAGGGGCCGGGAGATTTCCACCTTTGCCGTGGTTAAGAATTCCGGACGGTGGTTGCCTTATCTGGCCGGCTTGGTGACCTTTGCCGGGTTGGTGACTCATTTTGTCATGATGGCTTTTCAGCGCGGTGTGCCTGGTAAAATCCTAGGTAAGAATTACTCTGATATCCGTTAAAATTAGGATAATAATCATGTCTAAACATTGGTGGTTTTCTTTAATGGTGTTCTTGGCCTTAACTCAAGGGACCATTTCCTGTGCCGAGGAGCCTTCTTCGAATCTTTCAAGCGAAAAGACCCAGAAACCCGTTCTCATCTGTCCTTTGAGAAACATCCCACAGCCCAAAGGAATCGCGTCTCTGGATGCCTTTAAAAAGATCGCTATTCTGGAAGAAGGCCGTATTAAACCTCTGGACACGTATGCCCGGAATCTTCTGCTGCGGTTCTCTGGCCGTAAGAGCTTTCAGCACAAACCCGCCATCCGGTGGCTCGCGCGGCTCCTTTTTGCGCCGGATACGACCCGGGAGGACAAAATTTTTCTGATCAATAATCCCGAAATCCCCATGGCGTTGGGGATTGCCGCTGAGGAAAAAAGGCGTTATCGTTTTGCTCAATTGGAGGAGGCCTTCCCTAAAATCCACGAGCTCGCCTTGAAGGCCATCCAGATCGAGGAGAAATCCCGGGCACCGGTAGAGGAGGAGATCATCCGGGTGGAGGCCAACCTACGGCTTTACGCCGAGCTTTCGCGGAGCATGGCCTTTACGTTCCCACATCCGGATTTTACCATTGAGGGTCTGCAGGTCCTTCGGCAATTGGGATTGCCCGAGCGCCAGAGTTCCTTTTCGTTTTTGGATATCGCCTCCCGGGCCGATCAAATCAGGAGGGCCCTGGAAGGCCTTGAATCCCAAAATCCAGAAAGCTGGACACCTTCGCAGCGCGAAATCCTTGCCCTAGCCCAGCATCTGTACCAGTGGTCCGCCTCTTATCGTGATTTACCGCTGGCGATTCTTCCTTCGGGGGATCCCCAGGATGAGCGCTGGGTCAGCCCCTGGGACGCGGCGCGATCTTGGTTTTCGCGTCCGGCGGTTTATCAGGAGATCATCTTACTGCGCGATTTAAGGGTATTGTACTGGAGGGGGGAACAACTGGAGTTTGATATAGCCGCCAGGGCATTTTCTGATTCTGTTGATCAGCGGGCTCCCCCAGAGGTCAGGGAAAATCCCAAACGGATTCCCTTAGAAATTTTCTACAATCGGGCCGAGCTATTATCCTATGCCCAAGGGTTGTATGGTCTGGCCTTTCTGATTTTTCTTTTGAGCTTGAGAATGGGAAAGACAAGGGGGACGTTTTATCGTCTGGCGTTTGTGTTATTGGGCGCGGGATGGATGAGTCATCTTGCGGCTTTGATCATGCGGGCAACGATTCTGCACCGCCCGCCCGTAACCAATCTTTATGAGACATTTATTTTCGTGGGATTTGTCGGCGGGGTGTTGGGCATGATTGTGGAATGGATTCACAAAGAGGGCCTGGGCATCGTGGTTGCGGGGATCTCGGGTTTTCTCTTCCTGGCCATCGCCCAGAAATTCGGTTCCGAGGGCGACACGATGCGGATGCTGGTCGCGGTCTTGAATTCCAACTTCTGGCTGGGCACGCACGTTTTGAGCATTACGACGGGTTACGCGGGGGTCTGTGTGGCGGGAATTCTGGGGCATGTGTATATTCTGCAGGGGTTGAGGAGAAATGGGGTCACACCCCATTTCGATCAGCAGGCGGGAAGTAAAATGGGGTGTGACCCCATTATGGAAAAAATCTACCGAACCCTTCTTGGTGTTTTGGGGTTTGGGTTCACCATGACGGTCTTGGGAACAACCCTCGGTGGGATTTGGGCGGATCAATCCTGGGGCCGTTTTTGGGGCTGGGATCCCAAAGAAAACGGCGCCTTGCTCATTATCTTATGGTGCGCGATTGTTTTTCACGCCAAGATCGGGGGGTTCATCGGGCCTTTGGGGATGGCCGCCTTCAGTGCCTTGGGGATCATTGTGGTCATGTGGGCGTGGTTTGGGGTGAATCTCTTAAGCGTGGGTTTGCATTCGTACGGTTTTACCACCGGGGCCATGGTGGGGCTGGTGGCTTATGTCATCGGCCAGTTGATGTTCTTGGGAGTCACAGTGCCGATGGTGAGGAAAAGGAATAAGCCGATTGGGGTCTAACCAAGAAGCTAGAGGCTTGATGCTAATACAAACGTGTTAAATAAAGTGACATTCTATACGAACCGTGTCATTGCGAGGAGGTTTAAATTTTACGCCTTGCCGACGAAGCAATCCTTTAAAAGATTGCTTCGCTCCACTTCGTTGTGCTCGCAATGACACAGGATTTAATGCGTTTGTATTAGAAGCTGGATTAATGGAGCTCTGTATTGAAAAATGATAACTGTCCAAGAAGCTGAAAAAATCATTAGGAGAAATCTGCCTCTATTTCCGTCAGCGCTTCTTCCCTTGGATAAAGCGTGCGGGAATGTCCTGCGAGAGGATATTTTCGCGGATCGCGATCAGCCGGCCTCCCATAAAGTGCTCATGGACGGGATTGCGATTCGCTATTCTTCCTGGGAGAAAGGAGCTCGCCGTTTTAAGATTGAGGCCACGCAAGCCGCGGGACAAAAAACCGTATCCTTAAATGATCCGAAAGGGTGTATCGAAGTCATGACCGGCGCGGTTCTGCCCGAAGGCACGGGCTGTGTGATTCCGGTGGAGCATGTGACCCTTGAGGGCAATCAGGCCGTCATCCCTGAGGGGATCAAGCTGACTTGCCTGCAGAACATTCTGCCTCGAGCTTCCGATTACAAAAAAGGAGAGAGGCTGCTTAAAGCCGGGATACGTCTTTTTTCTTGTCAGATTGCGGTCCTCGCTGCGGTCGGCAAGGCCAAAGTGAGGATAAGCTACAAACCCCAAATTGCGATCATAGCCACGGGCAATGAGCTGGTGGACATTCATGTTGCGCCCAAAAGCTATGAAGTCCGTCTTTCCAACTCTTACGCCCTCCGGGCAGCGCTGGAGGGCAACGGTTTTGATGAACCTGCGATGTTTCATATTCCCGATGATCAAATCCAGCTCAAGCGCCGCATCCGCCGGATCTTGGATCAATTTGATGTTTTGATTTTCAGCGGAGGCGTCTCCATGGGCAAATTCGATTTTGTGTCGGAGGTGCTGACCCAACTGGGTGTCGAGGTGCTCTTTCATCGGGTCCGGCAGAAACCCGGAAAGCCTTTTTGGTTTGGGATCTCCCGGAGAGGAAAGGCGGTTTTTGCCCTGCCCGGGAATCCTGCCTCTACCCAGGTTTGTTTTTACCGTTACGTATTGCCGCAATTGCAGCGTTCGATGGGAATGAGGCCGGAAAAAACGGAATGGGCGATGCTTAGCGAAGACTTTCAAAACAAAACGTCATTGACCTATTTCTTACCGGTCAAACTCAAGAGACAAACCGATGCGCATTTATTGGCCCAACCGGTTTCGGTTTCCGGGTCCGGCGATTATTTGGCATTGGCCAGAAGCGAGGGCTTTGTCGAATTGGAAGCTGAGCAAAGGCATTTTAAGAGGAAGGCAATTGTTCCGTTTTATCGGTGGTGATGGGATGAAGAGATCTATGAGTAGAAAAGAGGAGCGAAAGGGGCGCCCCCGCCGTTTTGCTTTGTACAACGAAGCGGCGGGGGCGCCCCTTTATGGACTGGTCCTGACCGGCGGCAAGAGCACCCGCATGCATAAAGACAAATCCCTTCTCAATTATCATGGAAAATCCCAGGTTGCCTTCTGTTATGACCTTCTGGGAGGTCTTTGTGAGAGGGTCTTTATCTCCAACCGTCAGGATCAAGCCCATTGGCCCGGACACAAGGCCCTGCCGCAAATCCACGATCGCCCAAAGTATCAGAATATCGGGCCGCTGGCTGGAATTCTATCCGCCATGGACAAGTATCCGAATGTCGCCTGGTTGGTTTTGGCCTGCGATTTGCCGTACGTGAAGCCAAAAACCCTGGAGGTCCTCCTTAAAAAAAGAAACCCGTTAAAGATAGCAACCGCCTATCTCAGCAGCCATGACGGCCTTCCTGAACCCTTGTGTGCGATTTATGAACCCCGTGGCCATGCGAAGATATTGGATTTTCTTCAAACAGGGATCGTTTGTCCCCGTCAGATCTTGATCCGTTCGGATATCGAGCTTTTGGATCCCCAAGATAAAACCGCTTTGGACAATATTAATGATCCCGAAGAGTATAAGGCGGCCTTAAAGAAGGTGCAGCATGGCGGATAAAACGGTTCGTCTGCAGTATTACGCTCAGCTTCGAGAAGAACGCGGCCTCTCGCAGGAGACCGTCGCAACGCAAGTCTCCACAGTCCGGGAGTTGTATGCTAAGCTCAAGGAGAAACATCGTTTTAGTCTTCCCGCACATCGCCTGCGGGTGGCGGTGAACGATGAATTTGTCTCATGGGAGACACCGATCAAATCTCAGGATACCATTACTTTTATCCCACCGGTGGCGGGAGGGTAAGATATTCGTAGATCGGTTGTCGGTTGCGCGGCTGGAAACGTTAAACGTCCATCGGTATTCGTTTTTAAAATACGCACAACGACAACCGAATGACGTTTCGAGCCGCGCAACCGTTCAACGTTTGACCTAAAACGGTATAAATTTAGAAAGGAGCGGAATCATGGAAAGACTCATCGCAAGAATATTGGTATTGATTTTCGGGATTTTCGTTGTCTTGGGTTTCGGGATACGCTTCCGGCAGATTGAGGACGGCCAGGCCGGGGTCAAAGCGGATTTCGGAAAGATCCAAGAGGAGCCTTTAAGGACCGGCTGGCACTGGTTTTTCCCTATTTTCAGTTGGATTGAGGTTTGGGACATCAAGACCCAGGAGATCAAAGAGACCGCCAACGTCCCTTCTTCCGAAGGGCTTATTTCCTCTTTGGATGTCTCTGTCCTGTATAATATCCCGCAGGACAAAGTGGTCTTGGTTAGAAAAACCATCGGCCGCGGTTATGTTCAGAAGGTCCTGGAACCTTATTTTCGGGAGGCCATTCGCAATATCGCCAGCGGCTATGAGGTCAAGGCCCTTTTTTCGGACAAAGGCAGAACGGAAATCGGGCGCCAGATGTTGAATTTCTTAAGAGAAAAATTGGAATCCCGGGGCATCATCATTCAAGATGTCCTTTTGCGGGACGTGCGTTTGCCTCCGGTCTTCTCGGAAAGTATCCAAACTAAACTGAAAACCGAACAGGAGGCCCTGCAGAAGGAGTTCGAGTTGCAAAAGGCCAAAAAAGACGCCGAGATTGAGATCGCGCGCGCCGAGGGGGTCGCCAAAAGCAACAAGATTATCGCTGGAAGCATTGATGAGAATTATCTTCGTTATCTGTGGATTCAGGGTATCCAAAAGACGGCCGATACGCAAGTCATCTACGTCCCCACCGAAGGGAATATTCCGCTCATGGAGGCCGGCCGGTTTATGAAGCTGCCGGAGAGATGACAGTTAAGAGGTATCGAAATAGCACGATAAAAAGCAATAGATTTTCTAAAGTAAGCGTGTAAAATATACCCCATTAAAACCAGAAAGAATTATTTAACATGACAAATACGGTCGTTATTGGCCTCAATCACAAGACTGCCACAATTGAGGTCAGAGAAAAATTTTTCCTGAATCCCACCCAGCAGGATCTCCTCTTGAGTGAGCTCAAAAGCCATCCCAGCGTTGGGGAGGCCTTTGTCCTTTCCACCTGCAACCGGACCGAGGTGTATCTGCGCGGGCTTAATGTCCATACCCTTTTTGAGCCCTTGCTCAGGCTGATCGCCCAAATCAAAAAAATCGAATCGCCTCTAGAGTTCAAGGAACACTTCTATGTGTATGAAGGCCAGGAAGCGGTGGGGCATCTTCTACGGGTCAGCTGTGGATTGGATTCCCTGGCGCTGGGTGAAAAGCAGATCTTAGGGCAGGTGAAGACCGCTGTGGAACGCTCCCGGCAGAAGGCCATGTTTAGCCGCTATTTTAATATCCTTTCCAACATCGCGATCCGCACCGCCAAAAAGGCGCAGAGCGAAACCCAAATCAGCTGCGGCGGCTCCTCGGTCAGCTGGGCCGCTATTGCCTTGGCCGAGAGACTGCTTTCAACCTTGCAAGGGAAATCCATCCTGGTGATCGGCGCCGGGAAAATGGGAGAATTGGCGCTTCAGCAGATTCGCACCAAGGGTGTGGACAAAATCTATCTCATGAGCCGGACCGGATCCACCGCGCAAAGCCTTGCCGAAACCTGTGGGGGGATTGCGGTTTCATTTTGTGACATCAAGGAGACTTTGGCCGACGTTGATCTTTGCGTGTGCTCGGCCGGGGCCCCGCATTACATTCTGGACAGAAAAACGATCGAGAAGGTTATGGCGCTTCGAGAAAACCGTAAACTGATCCTGATCGACATCTCCATGCCCCGGAATATCGAGCCTCAGGCAGCGGGGGTGGAGGGGGTTTTCTTGTCTCATCTGGATGATCTACAGAAGGTCGTCCAGGAAAACAAGACCAAACGCGAGGCCGCCATTCAGGACGTGGAACGCATCATTGAAAATAAATTGGCAGAATTTTATAAAAAGTTAGAAAAACTGGATCATTGGAACGCGGAAGATTCTTTAGAACTGGTTTCATAACCTTTTTTCTCTAAGGGAGCCTGGCTGTGTCCCGCGCGCAGTTCCGCAGCTCCCGAAGGGAGCGAGGATGTTTGCCCGCCGCGGCTTTCGCCTGAAGCGGCGGGCCGGGGAGCACGGGGCACAGCCAGGCTCCCTTCCTGGGAGGAGGTTATGAAACGGCTTCTAGAAAAAATGGAGGTGTAGATGAATCCCTATCTTACCGTTGGATTGACGGCTTTGTTTCTCAATATCCCTTTGGGGTATATCCGCGAAGGGTACCGGAAATTTTCTTTCCTATGGCTTTTCTGGATCCATGCCTCGATTCCCTTGCTGATTTTCCTGCGCATGAAATTAGGAATATCCCCTTGGTTTATTCCGGTGAGTATTGCACTGGCGGTCGTGGGACAAGTTTTGGGCAGCCGTTATCGCCGGAGAAAAGCCCTGACCTTATGAAAGAGACGGCGAAGAAATGGGTCACACCCCATTTTAATAAGGAGCTTGAGTTTGGCACTTTTTCGGGCTTTTGGGCCGTATTTTCAGGTAGTTCTCGTCGAGAAAGCAATTTTGTGGTATCGAAAACCTGTTTTTGCGATCCGAGAGACTTTTCCGACGACAAATTCGAAAATTTGCCAAACTCAAGTAAGGAGATTAAAAGAAAAATGGGGTGTGACCCCAAATCGATCGATGATCATCAAGTGATGGTTGTGCTCCTCAACATGGGAGGGCCTCAGAATACCCAAGAGGTGGCCGGCTTCTTGAAGCGCTTGTTTTCCGATCGCCTCATCATCCGGTTTCCGTTATCCTTTCTTTTGCAGCCGGTCTTCGCTAATCTTATGGTTTTCTTCCGGGGCAAAGACTCCGAGCGGCGTTACGGCTTGATCGGCGGAGGAAGCCCGATTTTGCCCTCCACGCTCAACCAGGCTCAGGCCCTCGAGCAAGAATTAAACAAAAGAGGAAGAGACCTGGCGGTTGTGATCTGTTTTAATTACAGCCCGCCTTTTCCCGAACAGACCGTTGCCGAGATCAAAAAGTCCGGCAAGACGCATGTCTTGCCGCTCAGTCTCTATCCCCATTATTCCAAAGCCACGACCGGCTCTAGTCTTTATCATTTAAAGAAGGCGGCCGAGAAGGATTGCCCGGAAGTCACGTTCCTGGAGACCCCCTCGTACCACCTCGCTGATCCTTACATCGAAGCGTTGGTTGAACGGATCCACCAACAGCTTAAGCCCCATGAGGTCCTGGAGGATTTTTATCTTTTATTCACGGCCCATGGCCTGCCGCTATATTTCCTGATGGAAGGGGACCCTTATCCTTTTGAGATCAATCAGACCGTGGTCAAGATACTGGATCGGCTGGGCCGCACAGACGAATGGGCGATTTCGTATCAGAGCGCGGTGGGCCCGATGCGCTGGCTGGAGCCCACAACTAAAACGATGATCCACGCCTTGGCCACGCGAGGAGTTAAAAAGCTCATCGCGGTTCCCATTTCCTTTGTCACGGATCATATCGAGACGCTCTGTGAGATCGATATGGAATACCGGGCCCTAGCGGAGGGTTTAGGGATAGAGGATTTCCGGATGAGCCGGGCCCTGGAATGTCATCCGGCATTTATCGAGGCTTTGGCCGATTGTGTGGAGGGTTTGTTGAAACATTAACCTATTATCTGAAAAACCCAATCTCCACTTTGGTGCTGGATACTGGATTCTTGATGCTAGATAGAAAGGAGAACGCCATGTCTTGGTTTAAGATTGTCCTTTTGATTTATGGTTTGCTCATGCTGGTCGGCGGATACATGGGTTGGGCCAAGGCTGCCAGCAAGGCCTCTTTAATTGCCGGTGTGCTTTCTTCTGTCCTTATATTTCTTGGTACTTATCTTTTAGGGATCAACGCCAAGGTCGGTCAGATTGTGGTGACCGTGGTTAGCGGGCTTTTGTCGTTGATTTTTGTAATGCGGTTTCTCAAAACCCAGGCCTTTATGCCCGCGGGTCTGCTGCTTTTGCTCAGTGTGGCGGTTTTTGCGTTGTGCTTGAGTCAGGTTTTACGAAAAGTCTAAAAAAATCGAAAGGGAGGAGATTATGCGTCAAGAAGCCAAAAGGTGGCTCCATCAAGCACAGGCGGATCTAGAGGCGGCAGAAGATAGCCTGGAAGATGGCCATTACGAATGGAGCTGTTTTCAGGCTCAACAGAGCGCTGAAAAATCTCTCAAGGCTTATCTTTACAATCTAGGATATACGTCACTTATGAGTCACTCGATAAAAATGTTGGTAAAAGAGGCTATTCATAAGCAAAAGGGGTTTGCGCAATGCGAAGAGGCCTCACGGGCCCTGGATAATTACTATATCCCCACGAGGTATCCTAATGGTCTAGATCAAGATAAAGCTCCTGCAGAGTACTACGATGTGGAGGATGCCAAAACATGCTTAAAGTATGCAACATTGATATTGAACACCGTGAAGAAGTATATAAAAGATTAAGGCAGTTTGTCCGGAGACTCCGTAAGAAGTTCTCCATCCAGGAAATCTATCTTTTCGGTTCCGCTGCGAGAGGAGAGCTTCACGAAGGAAGCGATCTCGACGTCTTGATTGTTGGAGATTTTAAAGGAAGGATATTCGATCGCATAGGGGAAGTCCTTAAGCTTACAGATTTGCCCATAGAACCGCTGGTTTATACACCAAAGGAGTTTGAAAGGCTGAGGTCCCAGAATGCGTTTATTAAAAATATTTTTAGAACAGGGAAAAAACTTTAGGTGTGTCCCATGGCAGCTTATGTCCCCCACAGTGAAGAGAAATCCGAAAAGTCCGTTATCGGCGTCATTGTCCATTCCTTTTTTGTGATTCCCTTCTTGATCGCGGTCTTCAGCGTGCTTTTGTTTGCCGGTGTCCGCATCCTGACCATGGAGCAAAAAACCGCCTATGACCTCTTAAACGACGTCAAGATCGGCAGCCTCACCAAACGCTGGCAATCGGCCTTTGAGCTCTCCAAGATTTTGGCCAATCCTGCCTTCAACCTTAAGGAAGAGCGGTTTGATGCCGAGCTGATCAGTGCCTTTGAGCAATCCCAACACGATGATGACCGTGTCCGTCAGTATCTCGCCCTGGCCATGGGCCGAAGCGGCAAGGATAAATTTGTGGACGTGCTTTTGAGCGCTCTGCAAAAGGAAAAAGAAGAGAATCTTTACGCCCTGATTTATGCCCTAGGAATTTTGAAGTCGCCGAAAGCTGTGGCCGGCATTTCCGGATATTTGGAGCATCCCAATCCCCAGGTCCGTTTGGTTGTGGCCATGGCCTTGGGCAATATCGAAGATCCGGCCGCGGTTCCTTTGTTGAAAAAAACATTGAACGATTCCGAGCCCAATGTACAATGGGACACAGCCATTTCCCTGGCAAAGCTGGGAGATGACTCCGGCCGGGCCATCCTCTTAAATTTACTCAATCGGAATTATCTGGCAAAATTTCCTGAAGTGGATCTCGAGGAACAGACGCATGTTCTTTTGGTGACGATTGAGGCGGCCGGCCGCTTGGATGATCCCAATCTCAATCAAGCGATCGCCACTCTGGCCCAATCGGACCAGAACATGAATGTGCGGAAATTGGCGATGGAAATTTCGCAAGGAAGTAGCAAGAAAGTAGAGAGTAGCAAGGAGAGAGTAGAGAGTAATACATGGAAAGGGGATTAAAATATTTGATGGTCGAAACTCCCCAAGGGTTCAAATATTTCAAAACCAGGAGTAGACTTCATTACTCCCTACTTTCTACTCTCTACTAAGATAAACTGGAGAAACATGAATTCCGAACAAACCCAGGCCCAGAAACCTCAACTCCCTGCAGGAACTCCAGCGCTGCCTGCTCAAAGTCCGACGTTAAATAAGCCTGAAGGAGCTGCCAATCTGACCGAGCCCATCGACCGCCGGACCTTTATCAAATGGTCGGCCTTGGGCTGGACGGCGTTTGCCGCGGTGGTGGGTGGCTATGCGACCGCGGCGATGCGGTTTATGTTTCCCAACGTCTTGTTTGAGCCGGTCCAATCGTTCCGGGCCGGCTTTCCGGATGAATATACGGTGGGAGAGGTCTCTGAGCGCTGGAAGAACAAATACGGGGTCTGGATCGTCCGGGAGACCGATAAGGTTTACGCGTTATCCACTGTCTGCACCCATCTGGGCTGCACGCCCAATTGGCTGGCCAATGATAATAAGTTCAAATGCCCCTGTCATGGGAGCGGATTTTATAAAACCGGGATCAATTTTGAAGGCCCGGCGCCCCGGCCTCTGGAGCGTTTTAAGATCACCCTGGCGGACGACGGCCAAATCGTGGTGGACAAGACCAGAAAGTTCCAGCAGGAAAAAGGCGAGTGGAGCGATCCGGAGTCGTTTTTGGTGGTGTGACCTACTCAAGCCGCGTTGGGTGAGGGTCAATTTCCCAGCCGGCTGGGATTTCTTGTTGGTGACCTCCCCACCCGCGTAGGGTGAATGAGGTAGAGGCAGGGAGATAAAATCAATGCGAAACCCACTGCTCATTTTCGCTTCTCTTGTGACAGCCAACCTGATATCCATTCCCTTGGCTTTTACCGAGACTTTATTCGATCTCATGAATAAGAACCCCGACATCCAGGAAATTCAGACCTTCATCACTCAACATCCTCAAAGTCTCCGCGAGCAAGATGACGAAGGGAAATTCCTGATTCATCGGGCGGTTGAGCAATGCTCCATCCCTATCCTTATGGTCCTTTTAGAGGCTGGGGCCGATATTCAAGCGGAAGATCCCCCAAAATATATTCCCACCCCGCTTCATCTGGCCGTGCGAAGTTGCGATAAAGCGGTGGTGGAGTTTTTACTGGATCGGGGAGCGGACGTAAATGCCAAAACCGACCATGATCTTTACACACCGTTACACTTTGCAGTGGCCAAGCCAAATAATCGAGAGATCATTGCCGTACTTTTAAAGAAAGGCGCGGATATCAACGCCAAGACAACGCTCACGGAGACAACGCCGTTAAGCCGTGCCGTTGAACTTGGCGATCTCGAGACAGTCCAGTTTCTTATTGCCCAAGGCGCGGATGTCAATCTTAAACACGAATACGGGCATCCGATCCTTTACATAGCTGTAGAGGCCGGAAACAGAGAGATCGTGGAATTTTTAGTTGCTAAGGGAGCGGATATTGATGACGGATACCCCTTGATGGCGGCAGTCCAGAGAGATAACAAAGATTTAGCAGAATACCTTTTGAATAAGGGAGAGAAAGTCGATGGAGAAAAACCGGGCGGTTATACGGCATTAATGGCTGCTGGCGGCACGGAGGATATCGATCTTGCAATGCTTCTTATTAAGAAAGGAGCGAATGTCAATGCCAGGACCGACAGCGGTTGGACCCCACTGCACTTTGTTGCTTCCACGGGAAATACAAGGACGGCTCAACTCTTGATTGAACGGGGGGCTTTAGTCAACGAAAAAGACATGAATGGCCAGACTCCGGCCTCGCTGGCCATGTGGGCTGGGCAAAAGAATTTACTGGAATTTTTCATCAATCACGGCGCCGAGGTCGGTGCCTTGGAATTGGTGGCTTTAGGGCGTGTGGAAGAATTAAAGAATCATCCTCAACTGGCGGAGCTTCTTCGCTATCACGATGCCCTTTCCCAAACGGCGTTGCATTTAGCCGCCATGCACGGCCAGGTCGAGGTGATAGAATTTCTTCTGGAACAAGGGGTGGCAGTTAATGCCGCAAACGGCATAGGGGAAACACCCCTGCATATGGCCGTGCAGCAAGGGCACCGTGAGGCTGCGGCATTTTTGATAGATCATGGCGCCAATGTCAACGCCCAGCGTATACAAGATCTTTATGGGGAAGGAGGCCAGACCCCTTTGCATCTGGCGGTCAAGAAGGGCGATTCTGCTATGGTAGAGATTCTGATGAACAAAGGAGCGGATGCTGAGATTAAGGATCAGTTTGGCGAGACGCCTCGTCAACTGGCGCAAAGGAAAAAAGACGAGAAGCTATTGAGAGTTTTGGAAGAAGCGAAACCAATAAAAAAACAGAATCCATAAGAAATCACATCCAAATCAGCAGTTAGAAATGATCAATAACTAAAAGTCGGAGGAATTCATGGCCGAAGACCAGCCCCAGCAAAAAAAGAGCCTCTACGAACGGCTGCAGGAGATGCCGGTCTGGAAATCGATTTTTCGCACCGGCCTGCCCACGACCCGCCGGCAGCGGATGATGATCGTTTTAAACAATGTTTTTCTGCACCTTCATCCCGTGAGGCTGCCCAAACACGCCGTGAAGATCAAATACACCTGGTGCATGGGCGGGCTTTCCTTTTTCGTGTTTCTGGTTTTGACCGTGACCGGGATTCTTTTGATGTTTTATTACCGTCCGACCGTGGAGTACGCCTACGGAGACATCATGGACTTAAGAGAGCAGGTACCTTTGGGAATCATGCGGGAGATCCACCGCTGGGGCGCGCACCTCATGGTCATTACGGTATGGCTGCATATGTTCCGGGTTTTTATGACCGGCTCCTACAAACCCCCCCGCGAATTCAATTGGACCGTGGGGGTTGTGCTTTTGGTTTTGACCATGCTTTTGAGTTTTACCGGATATCTTTTGCCCTGGGATCAGCTTGCCATCTGGGCGATCACCGTGGGATCCAACATGGCGGGCGCAACGCCCTTCTTAGGCGCCTCGGGCCCGGGTTCCGCGCTCCTTGCGATTGGCGATATCAATTTTATTCACTCCGGAAGCGATGCCCGGTTTGCGCTTTTGGGCGGGCGCTTTGTGGGGGAGGGTGCGCTTCTTCGTTTTTACGTCCTGCATTGCATCGGACTGCCTTTTATCATCATGATTTTCATGATCGTGCATTTTTGGAGAGTTCGTAAAGATGGAGGGATATCAGGACCTACTTAATTTCCAATGACCAATTTCCAATGATCAAACAATTTCCAAATTCCAATACCCAAATCCAAGACGATAACTCTTTTGGTCATTGGGATTTTGTTATTGAATATTGTTTGGGATTGGGAAATTGGGATTTGGAATTTTATGACTAATTCCCATGGAGTCCATAAAACACTTCATCAACACCATCTCCAGCCCCAAGATCATGTTCACCCTGATCCTGGCGTCGTTTTTCTTTATTTTCCCACCGAACGACCGCCTTTACGCGATTCATAAAAAGCTCGGCTTAGACAAGATCTGGACGCCGAGAGGAGGGCTGATTCTTTTCCTGGTTCTTATCGGGTTTTTTATTTTCGGCTTGACCGATGGGAATTTCCGGCTGATTGTTACCAAGCCCGATAACGTCCCCATCGTGGGGCTTATCTTTTTGACCTTTTCCTTTTTGTGGCTTTCCCTGTCCCAGGCCAGGGAAAATGACCAGCGCCTGGCCGAGGGCAAGAGACCCAAGGAAGCCGACGACAAAGAGAAGGTCCTGGTCTGGCCGGATTTGGTCTACGTTGAGTTTATCTCTTTGATTGTGTGCGCGGCGCTTTTGATCGTGTGGTCGATTCTTTTGCCAGCGCCTTTGGAGGAGCCGGCCAATCCTACGGTATCTCCGAACCCCTCGAAAGCACCCTGGTATTTTCTCGGGCTTCAGGAGATGCTCGTCTATTTTGATCCCTGGATCGCCGGGGTCTTATTTCCCACGGTCATCATCCTGGGGATGATGTCCATTCCTTTTATTGATACCAATCCCAAAGGTCAGGGCTACTTTAGTTTTAAAGACCGGAAGATGGCGGTCTCCATATTTTTGTTTTTCTGGCTGGTCTTGTGGGTCTTTCTTATTGTGGTGGGCACGTTTCTCCGCGGGCCCAACTGGAATTTCTTCGGCCCCTTTGAGTACTGGGATGTGCACAAGCTGGAGGCCCTGACCAACGTGAATCTTTCAGAGTTGATCTACATGATTGTTTTGAAGCGTGGCTTGCCCCAAAACATCCTCTTGCGCGAGATCGGCGGGTTTCTGGTCATCGGAGGGTATTTCTTAGGATTGCCGCCGCTTTTGGCCAAGACCTGTTTTAAAGATTTGTATCAGCGCCTGGGGCCGGTGCGTTACAGCATTTTTGCCGTGCTTTTGCTGATGGCGATCGGCCTTCCGATCAAGATGTATCTGCGCTGGGCGTTTAATATCAAATATCTGATTGCGATTCCGGAGTTCTTTTTTAATATCTGATATGGATAATGAGCAAGTTGTGGTTTTTATCGATGGGACCAATCTTTCCAAAGGACTAAAGGAATGCTACGGAATTGAGCGTCTTGACATCCTGGCCTACAGTAAATTCTTAGCAAAAGGAAGGACATTACGAGGCATTTATTATGCTGAGGCCCCTTATCTCCAAGAGCGAGGAATCAATAGTTACCGAAATCAAATGATTTATCTGGCACATATACGAAAGATAAAAGGTCTGGTTTATCGAAAGGGATATTATAGTAAATGGACCACGCCTCCTACTGAGAAAATGACAGATGTCAATCTAGCCGTTGATATGGTCGATCTATGCCACCGGAATGAGTGTGATACGGCTTTCATTATTTCTGGTGATGCAGATCTTTGTCCGGCTATTGATGTGTTGGTGAGGGAAGGGAAAAAAGTCATAATCGTCTATTTTGATAATGCAAAACGAAATGCCTATGCCCTTCGAAAGCATGCAGGAGGGTTGTTTATGAATATCACGAGGACCGTGGCGGAAAAATTCAAATGGGAACCACCTAAAAAAGAACCAGAGCCCGAAGGCTCTGGTGGCACTATGTCCAAAATGACATAGTGTGCGTAGAGGTATTATGTAATCACATCATTGTACTTTGAAATCATATAATGTCATATTATATACCATGCCATACCATAAATATAATATTGAGAGCCCATTTCGTCAAGCCCCTTTTTATGGGGTTTTCATTTAAGAGGATTTTGTGGAAACAGAACAAGAACGTCATTACAAAATCACCACCCTTAACAAGCTTTTTGCCATCTTCAGCATCGTGCTGCTTGCGGTCTTGATCTGGCTTTTTGTGGATGACTATTCCCGCGAGTGGAAAAAATACCAGAGGGAATTCCGGGACCTGGAGATCGAAAAGATCCGGGTCAAATACGACCTGGAATCAACTACGCTGGAAGGGCAACCCGAGTATCAAGAGCTTAAAAAGAAAATCGAAGAAGCCAAAAGCCAATTCGCTCAAAAGTCCGGTGAACTGAAGAAACTCCAACAAGAAATATCCTCCCTGAAATCCCAGCACGCTCTCTACAGTCAGCGCTACCAGTTCGCTAAAGCCAGGTATGATTCCGTTAAGTATCATTACGAAGAGGCGCTCAATCACAACGATCCCAGCGCCTCGAAACTCAAAACGGACCTCGAGGAGTTGGAAAAGAAGATTTCCCAGCTCCGATTAGATGGTGAGCGTGCCGAAAGCGCACTCAGCCAGAAACAAAGTCACAGGAACGAATATGAGGCCCAGCTCAAATCCTTCGAGAAAGACCAAAAGGCCTTGACAAAACAAATCGACATCTACGAGCGAAAATTGAAGAAGATCGATCCCGCTCGAATGTCCCCGGGCAATACGCTGGGGGATCTCATCAGGAATTTGCCGGTCTTGGATCTCGCCAACCCCAGCTACCGCATTCAACAAGTGGTCATCGGTGACATCAAAGACAGCGTCAATTTTATGCAGGTCCCCAAGGTGGACCGCTGCATGACCTGCCATTTGGGGATCGATAATCCAGACTACAAAGACGCCCCTCAGCCCTTTACCACTCACCCGAACTTGGAGCTCTTTGTCTCCAATAATTCGGCGCATCCTCTGGAGGAATTCGGCTGCACGAGTTGCCACGGCGGCCGGGGCCGGGGCACGGATTTCCTTTCCTCGGTGCATACGCCTGCCTCAGAAGAGCAAAAAAAAGAGTGGCAGAAGAAATATCATGGGCAGGAGTTTCACCATTGGGAAGTTCCCATGTACCCCATGAAATACATCGAGGCCAGTTGTTTCAAATGCCATTCCGGACAAACTACGATTCCAGGCGCCGAGAAGCTTAACCTGGGGCTGAACTTGATCGAGAAGGCCGGCTGTTTTGGCTGTCATACTATTGACAAGTACACCGATTGGCCCAAAGTCGGGCCCGATTTGACTAAAATCGTTTCCAAAACAACCAAAGAGTGGACCTACCATTGGATCAGGGATCCCCAGTCGTTTCGTCATAATACCTGGATGCCGTCCTTTTTCGGCCAGTCGAATACAAACGACCCTGTATCTTTAAAACGAGCGGAGCAAGAGGTCCAGGCCATTGTTCACTATTTGTTTGCAAAAAGCTTGTCGTTTTCCGTGGCCAGTCCTCCCACCTGGGGCAATCCCCAAAAAGGGGAAGAGATCATCAACGCGGTTGGATGTTTTGGCTGCCATGAAATTCAAGCGCAAAATAAAGACGGGCCGCGAACACGCCAGTCCCTTCATAGAGAGCACGGTCCCAATCTGATCGGCCTGGGAACGAAAACCTCCAAGGCCTGGCTCTACAACTGGCTCAAAGATCCAAACAGGTACCATCCCGGAACCCGGATGCCCAACCTCCGGCTCTCGGATCAGGAGGCGGCCGATGCAGCCGCTTATCTGGTATCTCTAAAAGACAGAAGTTTCCTGAAAACGCCTGTCCCCAAGATCGATGAGGAGGTCTTAAACGGGATTGTCAGGGAATTTTTGACGAAATCGGTTCCCCTCAGTCAGGCCGAGGAACAAATCGCGGGAATGAGGCTGGAGGAGAAACTGATGTTCTCTGGTGAGAAGCTGATCCGCCATTACGGGTGTTTCGCCTGCCACACGATCAGCGGCTTTGAAACCGATAAGCCCATCGGAACCGAATTGACCGAAGAAGGGAGCAAGGCCATAGACCGGCTGGATTTTGGATTTGTCCCCCTTGAGCGGACCCGGCAGGCGTGGTTTACTCAAAAGCTCAAAGATTCCAGGATTTTTGATGAGGGCCGGCTCCGCGGACCCACCGACAAGCTGCGCATGCCCAATTATCATTTCTCGGAGGAGGAGATCGACGCCATCGTGACCGCCTTGTTGGGCTTTGTTAAAGACCGCCCGGCACCCTCGAAAATGAAACCCCGAACCCCGCGCAACCTTTCCATTGAAGAAGGTCAAAAGATCGTGCGTCAGTTCAACTGCCAGGGCTGCCACACAATCGATGGCGAGGGCGGTGCGATCCAGCCCTCGATCACCGATTGGCTGGTCAAATTTCAGGATCGGGATGAACAGGAGGCGCAGGCCTTGACGGTCAGCTTCAGTCCGCCGGATTTGCTGGGCGAGGGCAAAAAGGTCCAAACCCCGTGGCTCTTTGAGTTTTTGCATGAGCCCGATACCATCCGGCCCTGGCTTTCGGTCAGGATGCCCACGTACCATTTCACAACCCAGGAGTTGAATGCCTTGGTCCAATATTTTAATGCGCTGGATAATGAGGAATTTCCGTTCGTTGAGGTCGGGGATTACACGATGAGCCCGGAAGTGTACGCCGCCTCCGAGAAGCTTTTCTCGAGCGAGTATTTTGATTGCGCCAAATGCCATATTGTCGGGGATAAACTCCCTGGCGGTTCGCCGGATAGCTGGGCGCCGAACTTCGCCTTGGCCAAACGCCGGCTGAAACCCCAATGGATTATCGAGTGGCTGAGAGATCCCCAGGATTTAATGCCGGGAACCAAGATGCCCACGTTTTTCGATCCTCAGAATTTCGAGGCCTCGGGACCCGAAGATATCTTAGGCGGTGATGAAGAAAAGCAAATCGAGGCGCTGCGGGATTATCTTTTGACGCTGTCGTCTCAGGGGCCAGCAACGGCCGGAAAAGCCCAAGGCGTTTCCAAAGACATATCCGAGCCAAAACCATCTGCTGTGTCTTCCCTGGAAATCCCCAACGCTGCGCCGACAGTCCCCGAACCCGAAGAACAATGATAGCGCAAGAGTTCTAATGATTTTATAAAGCTAAGGGGTGGGGCCTCGCTTCGTGAAACGAAGCGAGGCCCCACCCCTTGGCATAGAAGCCCGGGGATTATCTCATGCTCCTCAAAATCTCCCTTCTCACGGGTTTGATTTTTGCCGCCCTTTATCCTTTGTGCTTCTGGATCAGCCGCAAAGATCCTTTGAAAAACAATTTTCACCGATTTCACTTGGGACTGCCCACGGTGGTGGGTGGGGTGGTGGTTGTCAGTCTCCTTTTTATGGCGTTGCCAGATATCCTCAAGAGGATGGCTTTGCTATGGGAGGCCGTCCTTTTGTTATGCACTGCTTATTTCTGGAAAAAAGAAACCGTAGACCTTCGGCTGATCGCTGTGCCTTGTTTTTTAGGTGTATATGTTTTTTCTTCGGCCCAGATATGGTTGGTTCAATCTCCCTGGTATCCTAAAGACGGTGACTTTGATTGGACAGCGATTTGTATCGGTCTTCTCTCGGGATTTATTCTGTGTTCATCGATCTTTGCAATGAACCTTGGGCATTGGTATTTGAACGTCCACGGGCTGCCGATCAGCCATTTGATTCGGACGGTGAGGGTCTTTGGCTTTTTTTTGGTTCTGCGGATTGTTTGGGATCTGTATTCCTTATGGAAGGGCCTCATGTCTTGGGACGGTCAGGCCATTCCTTTATTTCAATTTATACAGGGGATAGAGGGGATTTTTGTCTGGATGGCGATTTTCTTTGGCAGTCTTTTCCCTCTGATTACCCTTTATTTTGTCAATGGGACTCTTAAGGTAAAATCGACCCAATCCGCGACCGGCATCCTTTATGTGATCTTGATTGCGGTCTTGATCGGGGACCTCACGTATAAATATTACCTTTTCCGGTATGGGATTGCGTTATGAAGATGACGCTTTCTAGGGATTGTCCCCAGTGTGGGAAATATGCGCAAGCCACTTTTTCCGCTGGGCAGGCGGTGGTGTGCCCGCATTGCTCTAAGCCGTGGACTCCGGCGGTTGATCCGGGCAAAATTTTCGAGCGCTGTCCGGTCTGCCAGGCCACGCAATTTTATCTTCAGAAAGATTTCAATCAGGCGTTGGGGTGTTTGGTTATGCTCGGGGGAATTGTCCTGGTGCCTTTCACAATGGGTTTGAGTCTGGTGGTCTTCGCGGCCGTGGATTGGCTCCTCTACAAAAGGGTGCCGAGCATGATCGTCTGCTACAAGTGTCATACCGAGTTCCGGGGCTTCGCAACCCCGTCTCATTTGAAACCGTTTATGCATCATATTGGGGTAAGGTATGATCAAAAGGCGAGCCCTTTCTAAGGACAAATGATGAAATTGGGAAATCTTCCTTTACAGGGGATAGCTAAATACATATAATTAACAAAAACGTTAATTATCTTTACTTAGCGGGGGGACATGGACTACGGCAAATTGCAAAAATTAAGGGCCAAAGTTTACTTTAAGGTCCATGACGTCCAGGAGGCCTTTGGAGTAAAACAGGCCTCCGCAAGGGTTCTTTGCCATCGATACGTGCAACAAGGTCTCTTTGTGAGATTAAAAAACAACTTTTATGTCTTAGGAGAGAAATGGGATAATTTCAGCCGAGACGATTTCTTAAGGCTGGCTAACTTCCTTCAGGTGCCTTCCTACATTTCGTTTGCTAGCGCTCTTTCGTTTTATGAGCTGACAACGCAGATCCAGAGAAATTTCTTTGAAAGCGCTTCTTTAAGACGTTCCCTCAAGTACACAGCCCAGGGCATATCCTTTACATTTTATAAACTTCAAAAACCCTATTATTTCGATTTTATGAAATACAACGATATTTTTATCGCTACGAAGGAAAAAGCCTTTGTGGATAGTGTGTACCTTTACTCTTTGGGAAAGTACAGGCTCGACTTTCATGCCATCGATCTTGAAAAATTGGATAAAAGACGAATGAAAAAGCTCTTAACCCCATTTCCCTCCAGAACACAAGATATGATCCAGAAAATATGCAAGATTTGATCAAGCAAGAACAATTTGAACTTGAGGTTCTGGATAAACTCAATAGCCATAAAATCCTTTCCCGTCTTGTCTTTGCCGGAGGAACGATGCTGCGGCTGTGTTTTGGCCTCAACCGATTCTCGGTCGATTTAGATTTCTGGATCATGAAAGGGGCAACTCCCAGTCCATTGAACGAACTCTTTCGCGATGTCAAAGAATGCTTTTCCCACTCTTATTTTCTAAAAGACGCAACGAATAAGTTCCATACTTTGCTTTTTGAAGTTAAATCTCCTCAATATCCCCGGGGCCTTAAAATTGAAATACGTAAAGACACAAAGAAGGTCAAAACCCAACAGGCCATTGCCTATAGTCCTCATTCTCACCAGCAGGTTCTTTTGAATGTTGTTTCCTTGCCAGATATGATGAAGGCCAAAATAGAGGCGTTCTTAGAAAGAAGAGAGATCCGAGATGTTTTTGATATAGAATTCTTGATTAAAAAAGGGGTTGGGATCGAGGCTCCGGTTGCATCCCTTCAAAAACTGGTTCAAGGGATCGATGCTTTTAACAAGAAGGACTATACGGTGAAACTTGGCTCTCATCTGGAAGAAGAATATCGAAAATATTATGCTCAGGAAAACTTCAAGATCCTCAAATCCGCGCTGCGGGAGAGGCTGCAATGGCTCAAGAATTCTACCTAATAAAAGAGGGGCGATATTTTCGAAGCCACTGAACCTGTTGGAAACGGTAACTTATTTCCCATTTTCATCGTGGACCAGTTGACAAACCAAATTGATTGGTGTAGGCTGATTAACCTGTGGAGAGATGAAGCCCAATGTTCGCCTACGGCGGGCTCTGAGGGTCATAGACTCATAGACTAGAAGGAGGGAAGTTGCAATGAAGATGAGTCCAAAAGTTGTTTGCTTGTTTTTAGCGGGAGGGATGTTGATCCTTCCCGGACACACAAAGGCTGCCACGGTCACGGGTACCATCAAATATGACGGAGAAGCGCCCAAATTCAAAGAGATCAAGATGGAGGCGGATCCGGTGTGTTTGACCAAGCACACCAAGCCCGTCTATCCCCAAACCCTGGTTTTAGGAGAAGGCAACACCATGGCCAATGTCTTTGTCCATGTCAAAAGTGGGGTGCCTAAGAAAGATTACCCTCTTCCCCTAGAACCGGTTATTCTAGACCAAAAAGGCTGCCAGTATGATCCGCATGTTTTGGGCATCCGTGTCGGGCAAACCCTCAAAGTTTTAAATCCGGATGGGACGTTGCACAACGTCCATGCCATGTGCAAGGTCAATCCGGAATTCAACCTGGCCATGCCCAAATTCCGCTCCGAGACGACCAAGGTCTTTAATAAAGAGGAATTCATGTTTCCTTTGAAATGCGACGTTCATCCCTGGATGAGCGGGTGGGTGGCAGTTCTGCCGCATCCCTATTTCTCCGTGACCAAAGCGGATGGTGTTTTTAAGCTTGAGAATCTTCCGGCCGGCACTTACGAGATCGAGGCCTGGCATGAAAAATTGGGGACCCAAAAGACCTCGGTGACGGTTGGCGGCGATGAGACCAAGGAAGTGGATTTTACGTTCTCGAAACCAGAGAAGAAGTGATACCCACGCAATTAAAATTGTAATCTAAAAGAGGGGGCTCCCCGCCAACGGCGGGGAGCCCCCCAAAAACAGCAATCTTACCATGGCCGCACACTCCAATCACCAAAGCCACGAATCGCACGGCCCCAGTTTGAGTTTCTGGCGCAAATACATTTTCGCCACCGACCATAAAATCATCGGACTCCAGTACGGCATCACGGCGCTTTTCTTTCTCTTGTTTGGATTCGGTCTGATGATGCTGATGCGCTGGCAGCTCGCCTATCCGGGCCAACCCCTGCCGGCGATTGGAAGATTTTTTTCCCCCAACGATCCGAATTTGCCAGGGGGCGTCATGATGCCGGATTTCTACAACCAGCTGGGTGCTATGCACGGGACGATCATGGTCTTTATGGGGATTGTGCCCTTGGCCGTGGGGGCTTTTGGAAATTACATCGTTCCTTTACAAATTGGCGCGCCGGATATGGCCTTTCCCAAGATCAACATGGCCAGTTACTGGGCGTATTTTCTGGGAGGAGTGATCATGCTGGGGAGCTTTTTCCTCCCTGGTGGGGCCGCAAGCTCGGGATGGACCTCCTATACCCCTTTAGCCGATATCGCCCCCCTAGGCCAGACCTTCTGGATTATCGGGATGGTTTTTCTTATTACGTCTTCGCTTTTGGGCGCGGTTAATTTTATCACAACGATCTTTCAGCTTAGAGCAGAGGGTTTGAGCTTCATGCGACTGCCATTTTTTGTATGGGCTCAGCTGGTGACGGCTTTTCTGCTGCTTTTGGCTTTCCCGCCTTTGGAAGCCGCTGCCGTTATGCAGCTGATGGATCGTGTGGCGCACACGAGCTTCTTTTTGCCCAGCGGATTGGTGGTGAGCGGCCAGCCGTTGGCGGTCAGCGGAGGAGGGAGCGTTCTTTTGTGGCAGCACCTTTTCTGGTTTTTGGCGCATCCGGAGGTGTATGTCTTGATTTTGCCAGCGATGGGGATTGTGAGTGAAATCATCGCCAACAACACACGCAGGCCCCTGGTCGGCTATGGGCCCATGGTCTACTCGGTTTTGGCCATCGGTTTTCTGTCGTTTGTGGTCTGGGCGCATCACATGTTTTTAACCGGCATGGGAACAACGATGAGCGCCTTCTTCCAGGCAACTACCATGATCATTTCGATTCCTTCGGTCATCATCTTGACCTCGCTCTTCCTTTCGTTGTGGGGGGGATCCATCCGTTTTACAATCCCGATGCTCTTCGCGTTGGCCTTTCTTCCGATGTTCGGGATCGGGGGTTTGACCGGCCTGCCGCTGGGATTATCAGCAAGTGACATTCATCTTCATGATACGAATTATGTGATCGCCCATTTTCATTATATCGTGGCGCCGGGGACGATCTTCGCGCTATTTGCCGGCATTTACCATTGGTTTCCCAAAATCACGGGGCGCACGATGAATCAATTTTTAGGGCACCTTCATTTTTGGCCATCCTTAATTTGTATGAACTTAATCTTTATGCCGATGTTTATCCAGGGCTTGGCCGGTGTTTCTCGTCGGTTGTATGATGCGGGCGCCGAGTACGCCCACGCGCAGAGCACACTGGGACTTAATGTACTAATGTCTTATGGGGCCTGGATCCTGGCGATCTTTCAGCTTCCTTTTATCATCAATCTTATATGGAGCCTTTTAAAAGGGAAAAAAGTCCTCAATGACAATCCCTGGGAAGCCACGACCTTAGAATGGGCGACGCCAACCCCGCCGCCGCACGGCAATTTTGCGAAAATGCCCCAAGTTTTCCGTGGGCCTTATGAGTACAGTGTGCCCGGTGCACCAAAGGATTTTACGCCGCAGTGTGAAGCGATGGTAACTTGAGTTTGGCAAATTTTAATCGACAAATTCCTCGTGAGCTTGCTCCGAGGTTACCACCCGAGGAAGAGTTTGAGAAACCTTGGGTTTCTCAAATCCAGGGTTCCACTAAGATACCTCGTCAGCTTGCTGCGAGGAGTTTCATTGGAATTCTGTCATTCTGAGGGAGCGAGAGCGACCGAAGAATCTCTGAAGCGATCCTTCGCCCCTGCCTGCCGCCCGCTTGGATGAGCAGGCTTTGGGCTTAGGATGACGATCGCTTCGCGCCCCGGCCCGCATGTCGCGAAGGCCGGGGCGCTCAGGATGACTTGTCGAATCTAAAAAATGTCCGAAGCCATCCCCTATACGAGTCACGAACGGCCCGACACCGGCGTTTATAACGCCAAATTGGGCGTCTGGCTTTTTCTGGCCTCCGAAGTGATGCTGTTTGGCGCTTTATTTTCCTCCTACGTGCTTCTTCGGATCGGCGCGCCCAGCTGGCCGCAGGGGGCGAGTCTCCTCAATGTGCCTTTGGCCACATTCAATACCCTGGTTTTGATCACCTCTAGCGTCACCATGGTGATGGCCTGGGCGTCGTTGAAGATGGATAATTTTAAGAAGTTCCGTCTTTATTTAGGATTGACGATTTTGCTGGCTTTGACTTTTTTGGTGGTCAAATACTTTGAGTATTCGGCGAAGTTTGAGCATCATCTTTTCCCTAAGACCAGTACCTTTCTCGCCATTTATTTTACGATGACCGGCTTGCACGCCCTGCACGTTTTTGGCGGGGTGGTGGTGAATACTTACAATTTGTGGCCTGGGACTCACATGTGGGAAGCTAACCCAGAGCGATTTACGAACCGTATCGAAGTTTCTGGGCTTTATTGGCATTTTGTGGATCTGGTCTGGATCTTTCTTTTTCCGGTTCTTTATTTGCTTTAGAAGAGGCTAAAGCCATGTCCGTCCTTACGCAAGAACACGACATTAAAAAGGAGATTAGAGGCTACATCCTGGTCTTCGTGGTCCTGGGGATTTTGACGGTCATAACCGTTACCATAAGCCGCCTGCATCTTCCGGTTGCGCCAGCGATTGTCCTCGCCCTTTTTATTGCCACCATCAAAGGGACGCTGGTGGCGTGTTATTTCATGCATCTTATTTCCGAGCGAAAATTGATTTACGCCCTTTTGATTATGACGGTCATCTTTTTCTCTGGTCTTTTGGGGCTGACCATCTTAGGATATTACGATCATTTGGTCGGAATCTCTCGTGTCTCTTAAAACCTTTCATATTATTTTTATCGTGTGCTCGATCCTCCTATCGTTCGGATACGGGGTATGGGCGTTTTTGTTTTACCAAGAGACGCAAGCCTCCCTTTATTTGGCCATGGGAGGGTTGTCGGTTGTCCTGGGTTTGGCGTTGATCGTCTATAGCACAAGCATCATCAGGAAATTGTTTGCGAAATGTTAAGAGGGATTTTGACAAGGTTTGGTATCGCGGTCTTCGCTGGGAGTCTTTTCCTTTCAGGAAAGACTGTCTATGGGTGCTCTGTTTGTTTTGTGCCGCAAGATTCGCCCTCTTCGCTGGCGGTGATTATGGGGGTGGTGACGTTGTTGGTCGTTCTCTTAGGGGTTTTATGGTCTTTCACGGTGTTTTTTTTACGAGTGAGGAAGAGACAAACGGATATCAGAGAATCAGCAGACTGGGTCACATGAAACAATGGTGGAGTGAATTTGTCATTGCGAGGAACGAAGTGACGAAGCAATCCCATCAAAAGAGATTGCTTCGCCCCTACGGGGCTCGCAATGACACTAAAAAATCCCATGTGACCCAGTCTGCTGATTTCCTGATCACCGTTTTAAAATGTTATTGAATTAGGGAGTAAGTAATGCCAGGTTTGCCCATTAATGCCTCGGCCCACGGCTACGAGATCGATCGGCTGATTCTTCTTTTGCATCTTTTGATGCTGGTCCTCTTTGTGGGATGGGGGATCTTTTTTACGGTGACGGTCTTGCGGTTTCGCCGATCGCGCCATCCCAAGGCTGATTATCGCGGGATCAAGGGCCACTTGCCGGATGCCATTGAATGGGCGGTGGCGGCCATTGAGATTCTTTTATTGGCGGGGTTCTCGATCCCTTTCTGGGCCAGGCAGGTCAATGCCTTTCCCAACCGAAAAGATGCCTTGGAGATCCGGGTGGTGGCGGAACAATTTGCCTGGAATATCCATTATCCTGGTAAAGATGGGATCTTTGGAAAAACCAACATCGCTTTGATGGATAACCAATCCAATCCCTTGGGATTGGATTGGAACGATCCGCATGCCAAGGATGATTTCACAACGATCAATAACTTGCATCTTCCCATTGGAAGACCGGCTGTAATCCATTTGACGTCTAAAGATGTCATGCATAGTTTTAGTTTACCGGTGATGCGCATCAAACAGGATGTGATTCCGGGATTCAGTATTCCGACATGGTTTATTCCCACCAAAACCGGAAATTTTGAGATTGCCTGTGCCCAACTGTGTGGATTGAATCATTATCGGATGAAGGGATTTTTGATCATTCATGGCCCTAAGGAATACGAGAAATGGGTTGAAGAGCAAGCAAGCCAAGAGGCCTCTTCCGGTGAGGGAGAGGATTTTTGGAATTGAGCCCTCGGGGAGTTATTTCCGCTAGAGGCGGATCAGCCTTTGGCTGAAGACTACCTTACCCGAGGGCTCATCCTGCCCGCCCCGGCAAGCCGGAACGGCGGGTCGGGTTACCCGCCTTTTTTCAATCCATTATGATTTTTAGAAAACCCAATTCCTTCTTGAGCTTTTTTTCAAAACTCGTCTGTTTTTCCACGCTCTTTTTGATTTTTGTTGGTGGGCTGGTCACCAGCACGGGTTCCGGTTTAGCGGTTCCGGATTGGCCCTTGTCGTACGGTAGCCTATTCCCTCCCATGGTGGGAGGAGTCTTTTATGAACATGGGCACCGCATGGTGGCGGCCACGGTTGGTTTTTTTATGCTGATTTTAACAGTGGCGCTTACGCGATGGGAGAAACGTCGGTGGGTCCGCGTCTTGGGATGGGCTGCCTTCGGCGTGGTCGTTCTTCAAGGCCTTTTGGGCGGGATCACGGTCAAATTTTTTTTACCGACACCAGTTTCCGTTTTTCACGGGGTCTTGGCCCAAACATTTTTTATCTTGACGATTATCATTGCCTACAGTCAGTCTGGCGAGCGTCTTGTCCGTGAAGATGAGGATTCCCGCGTCTCAGAGGTCTTAGAGCGTCCCGGGTATTTCTTTGTAGGAATACTGGGATTGACAATCCTAGTGTATGTCCAGCTCATCATTGCCGCTGTTATGCGCCACACGCACTCGGGACTGGCGATTCCGGATTTCCCGACCATGGGAGGACATCTTATTCCGCCTTTTAATGAGGCCATGCTGCACACGATCAATGACTGGCGGTTTGATTGGGATCTGGAGGCCGCCCAGATGTGGCAGGTTAAAATCCATTTTTTGCACCGGCTGTTGGCAGGGATGATCGCTTGCTGTGTTTTGTATTTGACCTCGCAGGCGTTCAAATATTATTCCCAAGATGTTCGTATCCTTAGATCTGCCCTGATGCTCGATCTTCTGGTGATCACCCAAATAGGACTGGGGATCACCACGGTTTTGAGTCGAAAGGCGCCATACATAACCAGCTTTCATGTGGTTTGCGGGGCGGTGGTCTTGGGAATGAGCATTTTGTCGGTATTGCGCGCTTCTCCTCTGAAATTTCGGCATTTTAGAGATCTCATCACAAAGTAAGAGGATCTTTTTCTTATCATGATCAATAAAACCTCTCTTTCGGCTTATATTGAATTGACCAAGCCCCGGATCCTGGCCTTGATTTTGGTCACGACCACCATCGGCTTTTTTTTAGGAGGCCAGGGAATCGTTTCTGTTGTCAAGCTGTTGGTGACACTCACCGGAGCGGCGTTGGTTTGTGCCGGGGCCTCCAGCCTGAATGAATACCTCGAACGAGAAGAAGACAGCCGAATGGAGCGGACCAAAAATCGTCCGATTCCCCGGAGGATCATTTCGGCCAACGGGGCTTTGAATTATGGGATTCTTTTGGTTCTAGCCGGTGTCCTCACCTTGGGATACGGTGTGAATCTTTTAACCGCCTTCCTAGGGCTTTTAACCGCGTTTCTTTATGTCTTGGTGTATACACCGCTAAAGAAATTTAGTTGGCTGAATACCTCGATCGGAGCCATCCCCGGAGCGATTCCACCCATGGGAGGCTGGGCCGCGGCAACCGGCACACTGGACACCGGCGCCTGGATTTTATTTATGATCCTTTTTTTGTGGCAGCATCCCCATTTTTATGCGATTGCCTGGATGTGCAGGGAAGATTACCAAAAGGCGGGATTTAAGATGCTGCCAACCGTTGAGCCGGAGGGGAGGCGTACGTTTCGGCACATCCGGCTTTTTTCCCTTTTATTGATTTTCGTTTCCCTTCTTCCGAGCCTGATTGGGATGTCCGGCCCATTTTATTGTTATGGGGCCTTAGGCTTGGGAGTGGCGTTGTTTCTAGTGGGGAGGGGGTTTGCGTTTTCCAAAACCATAGAGGATGCCCGCAAGCTGCTTAAGGCCTCGGTCATTTATCTTCCGATTCTTTTATTCTTGATCATTTTGGATGTTTCGTTTTAACTAAAAATTTCTTGGTTAAGCACCTATGACATCAAGAAAGATCGTTTTTCTCGCCTTAATTTTAGCGACCATTTTGTCCGCAGGATTTTTTGTCTTTCTTTTCCAACGCGAGGCCCAAATCCGTCCCTTGCCGATTTTAGGAGGGGTCCAGGATTTTCTTTTGTACGACGCCCACGGACAAGAGGTCACCTTGGAAAGCTTGAAGGGAAAGATTTGGGTGGCGGATTTTATATTCACCACGTGCAGCGGCATTTGTCCTGTCATGACCGGTCATATGCTTAGCCTTCATCGTAGCTTCCTCTTGGATGATAACGTGCGCATGGTTTCCTTTTCCGTCAACCCCGAGCAGGATTCTCCGGAGGTTCTGGCCCAGTATGCCAAAAAGTATAAGGTGGATTTCCGCAAATGGCATTTTTTAACCGGCGACCCTCAGGTGATCCAAAAATTATCCCTCGAAAGCTTTAAAATAGGCTCTGTCAAGGAGCCAATCTTTCATAGCGACCGTTTTGTCCTGGTCGATTTTCAAGCCAGAATCCGCGGTTATTATGAAGGGACCTCAAAAAACAAGATTAATCTTCTGTTCCGAGACATCGCACGCCTTCTGAAAGAAAGAATCTAGGGATGAATATTCACATCCTGCCTTCCCTAAATGCCCTCCTCAACGGTTTTGCCTTCATCTTTTTATTTTTGGCCTGGCGGGCGATCAAACGCCAAAAACGCGATCTTCACCGGAATTTGATGATATGCGCCTTGATTTGCTCGGTCGTCTTTCTGATTTCCTATCTCACCTATCATGCGCTGATCGGCGTGACCCGTTATCCGGGACAAGGGCTTTTAAGGACCATTTATTTTCTCATCTTGGGAACGCATACCCCTTTAGCCGTGCTTATTCTTCCCTTCATCGGCATGGCCCTCTGGTATGCTTTTAAAAACGATTTTACCAAGCATGTCCGGATCACCAAATGGCTTTTGCCGGTCTGGATGTACGTCTCAGTGACCGGCGTTGTGATCTATGTGATGTTGTATGTGTTATAGGGATGAAAGGAATGATGAGGAGCTAAAAGACAAACATCAGGAAAGCGATTCCTAAAAATAAAACAAGGCCAGCCGCGATCGCCAAGACATAAATCATCAATTTGAAACCGTTCGCGCCGGTGTCGAATTTTAAAATGGTCTTCATGGCTTCAATAAGAACCTATGAATAATCCAGCCAAACACAAACATCAAGATTCCCGTCACTAACAGCTTATGACTCATCAAATTTGGGAAGTTCCTTAAAAAACCTAAGGTGATGACGGTCAACCCTGTGGCTTGAGCGATTTTGGCCAGATAATACATGTCTTATCGTTTTATGCCCGCCATCTCCAGCACCAGCTCTGTCGCCTCTTTGAACGAACGGTGCTGAATCAGCACCACCTTTAAGAAATGGAGGAGGCTTCCATAGAAAAGAAGGCCATGGCTCCAAAGGGGAAGATGTCGGGTGTCCACGGCCCCTCCCGAGATAAAAAGCGCCATCATCAAGAGGATATTGAAGAGAATCGGCGGATACACGTTCCGTTTGATTTTCAGGGATCGTTGATTGTAATCCAGCGGGAGCTTTTTCTCCAGAACATATTCCTTGATGCTGACTCCGATCCCGACGAAATAAAAGATAATCAGTGTTTCCGTGAAGAGATAAAAAATGATCGTCAGAATCGCGAAGGTGGCGTGGGTGGCCTTAAAGATCATAAAGCCACAATATCCCTGGAGGCCGCTTAGGATGAGCATACAAAAACTCACCAGCGTAAACACATAGCATAAGATCATGAAAAACCACATGGGAGATCTTTACTTTTGAATAACCAATCACCAAGAAACAATAACCAAATAAAATCCAAATTCCAATACTCAATCCCCAATATTTGGTCTTTGGTGATTGGAATATTGGTTATTGTTTGAGATTTGTATCTTGGTCATTGGGTATTTCTTTCATTTTGAATCAGCAACGGGTGGGACATAAGTCTCGGTAATCTTGATATTGAGGTCTTTTTCGACTTTTTCCGTGGGCTCCATCCGAATAGCGTCCCAAGTCAAATTTGTGCAAACCCGGGCACAGATTTGGCAGCCAATGCATTCATTGTACCGGATTTGGACGGGGGGAATCGGGATATTGTATTTCTCTTGAGGGACGACCTCGATACAGTCAACAGGACAAAAAGGGACACAGACCTGGCAGCCCGTGCAATTGGCCTCATCAACCACGGCCATGAGTTTGGGCCGTTTTTTTTTGCGGCTGATTTTATCCGGGAGATCGGGAATTGTTTTATAGAAATCGGGAGTCGTAGCCATCAGACAATTTCTTCTTACTTAAAAGAGTGGAAGGAGGTTTGAGGATGGCGGGGTGTGGATTTATTTTTGTGGCCTGTCTTTCGCCAGAGGCTCTTTCTTTTGGGTAATCACAGGAAGCTGGGGGGCTTTCTCACGGTTGAGGGCGATGTAATTCTTCCATTTCTCAGGGACATCCTCTTCTGTATAGATCGCTTGAACAGGGCATTCGGGAATGCAGGCCCCGCAGTCAATGCATACCTCGGGATCAATAACAAGCATCTCGGCATCTTCGTGAAAGCAATCCACCGGACAGACCGTCACGCAATCGGTATACCGGCATTTCACACAAGGTTCTGTTACAATATGCGCCATGCTTAAAACCTCCTCTTCATTTAAGGGTTTGTTAGTAACACGTTAACTGTATCAGAATAGCCTCAAACAGTTGTGATTTCAAGCAAATTTTTTTGCAAAAATCTATTTGACACGATAAAATGCGAAAGGTATACTTCCAATAGCATGGAGCTGTTTAAGCAAATGAGGGAATCATCAAAGGAAATAAGGGTCGTGGGGACTTCTCACCCACGATTTTTTATTTCCCTTCCCTGATTTACCAGGTTTTGAAAGGAATAACTCTTATAAACAGGAGGTAGTTGCTGATGGCCAAAGGCAAAGTGAAATGGTTTAACAATCAAAAAGGGTATGGTTTTATCACCCCGGAGAATGGCAACGATGTGTTTGTTCATTATTCGGCTATTCAAGGGGACGGATACAAATCCTTGGAGGAAGGTCAAGAAGTGGAATTTGAGATCGTAAAGGGTGACAAAGGAGAACAAGCCACTAACGTTGTAAAAAGATAAAGTTGAATTTTAAGCCCCGGAACCCTTGGGATCCTTACATTTACTCCTCGTTCGATTCTCCCTCTCATGTCAGCTCGAGTCTCTCCCCCAAAGACTTTGAATGAAGACTCTAAACTCAAGGCCTTAATTTTTGAATTTTTGAGAAGGGCCGTTTTTGTATCAGAGAGGGCTTAAAGAAGAGGTCGTGGGCTATGAATCTATTGGGAGTATCGGCAAGAAAAGAGCAGGCTCTGCGAAGTGAGATGCGCACGCTTGGCGTGAAAGAGGAGGATCTGGAAGAAACCTTTATCCGCTCTTCCGGTCCCGGTGGACAGAACGTCAACAAGGTTGCCACTTGCGTTTACCTGAAACACCGTAGTACGGGAATCACCGTCAAGTGTCAGCAATCACGTTCTCAGGGTTTAAATCGGTTTTGGGCCAGGCGGATGCTCTTAGAGTCCCTCCAAAAAAGAAACGAAGCCTTGCGGCAAAAAGAAATCCAGCGTCTGGAAAAGGAGCGCCGGCAGCGTCGCCCGCGCCATGTAGTATCCCAAGAAAAGATCCTGGAGCACAAACGCCTTCAGGCCAAGAAGAAAAAAAGTCGTCGGCCGATTCAAATTCATAAACTTGAGGAAACTTAAGGAGTGTAAACGTGGAGAGACTTCATCGCTTCCGACGTTCGTACCGCCTGGCTTCCTATCGCGGCATGGTGGATGTGAGCGGTAAAAATATAACCAAACGCGTGGCCGTGGCCTCCTCTCAAATCAAAATGAGCCTTGCGGCCTTTAAAAAATTGATTGCTGAAGAGTCTCCCAAAGGCGATGTTTGGGAAACCGCCAAGATCGCGGCTATAACGGCTGCCAAATCGACCTCTCAGCTTATTCCGTACTGCCATCCACTTTCTTTAAGCTGCGTAAAGATCCGATTCGAGGTGGACAAACGGCAATGCAGCGTAACCTCCCTTGCCGAGGTGACCGCCTGGGGACCCACCGGTGTGGAAATGGAGGCCTTGACAGCTGCTTGCCTGGCGAGTCTGACCATCTACGATATGATGAAGTGGGCGGATAAGGCCATGGCCATCTCGGATGTTATGCTCCTTAAAAAGACTGGCGGAAAAAGCGGGGATTTCCAAAGGAAGCAATGAATCGGTTTGGGATAGGTTTAATAGGTTTTGTCGGTCTTTGGGTTGGTTGTTCCAGATCCCCTTTAAGTTCGCCGCCCCCTAAATACACCGAGTCCCGGTACCTCATGGGGACCGTGGTCAGCCTTGAGGTCTGTACAAATGATAAGACAAATCCTCCCTTTCAATCCGTGGTTCAACAGGTATGGGAAAGGCTGGAGGAAATCAACTGGCGGATGAACGTCTTTGATGACAAAAGCGACGTGGCCAAGGTCAACGGTTCGTACGAGAAACCCGTCAAAATCGGAGCCGATACCTATCAGGTCATCAAAAATTCGATCCATTTTAATGAGCTGACCTACGGGGCCTTTGATATTACCGTAGGGCCTTTGATTAAACTCTGGAAAGATGGCCAAGCCAAAAATATTTTGCCCACCCATGAGGAGGTCTCAGAAGTAAAAAAAGCCTTGGGAAAAGACAAGATTCGTCTTCTTGCGGACGATCATGTCGAACTCCTGCATGATCAGACAAAGATCGATTTGGGCGGCATCGCCGGTGGCTATGCGGTGGATGAAGCCGTCAGGATTTTTAAGGCCGCCGGATTTCATGATTTTATGATCGATGAAGGAGGAGATCTTTTCGTAAGCGGCAAAAATTGTGAGGGGAAACCTTGGCATATCGGGATTCGCCATCCGAGGGATCCTTCAAACATCTTGGAGATATTGGAGCTTCGGGACCAGGCGGTCACGACCTCCGGAGACTATGAGCAATTTTTCGAGATCCAAAATCAGCGCTGGTCGCATATCATGAATCCCGTCACGGGTTATCCCCAGAAGGGAGTGGTGAGCGCGACCGTGCTTGCGCCGACAACCGAAGAAGCCGATGCGCTGGCCACGGCGCTGTGCGTGTTGGATCCCAAGAGAGGGGTGGCTTTAATCGATCGGTTGGGAGAGGGCTTTGCCTGCCTTCTTTTGGAAGAGTCTTCCGCGGGTCAACTGGTCAGGCATGAAAGCGCAGGCTATAAGCTCTTAAGGGAGAAGGAGTGGGATAAGTGAAACATAGGACAGGGAGATTATCCAAAGTTACGAGGGGATAGCTAATATTTATAGCCATAATCACCATGTTATTGGTTGGACTTATCGAGATACTTAGGATATATGCCCAAAGAGCGCTTGGCACTCCTTTGAGAGATGCAACTCAAAAAACCTTGAGGAGCGTAAACAAAGAAGAAATGGAAAAGCTTTACAACCAATATTATCTAAAAAGGTGACAGGGGGCAGAGTAAGAAATGCAGCAATACCTCGATTTAGTTAAATATATCTTGGAAAACGGAGAGAGGAAAGAGGACCGCACGGGGACCGGGACCGTCTCCATCTTTGGCTATCAGATGAAATTTGATCTACGCAAAGGATTCCCAATCTTGACCACCAAGAAGATCTTGTTTGATGCGGTCCTGCGGGAGCTCTTGTGGTTCCTCAAGGGCTCAACCAATATCAATGATGGCTTAAAGCAGTACACCCCCATTTGGAACGCCTGGGCCGACAAAGACGGCGAACTCGGCCCCATTTACGGATACCAGTGGCGCAAATGGGAGAAGTTCATCTGGGACGACCAGACAAAGATCTATCAAAAACAGCACATCGATCAGCTTAAGATGGCGATCGATACCATTAAGAAAAATCCTCATTCCCGCCGGATCATGGTGAGCGCCTGGAACGCGGCGGATTTAGACCGGATGGCCCTTCCACCGTGCCATGCCTTTTTTCAGTTTTATGTTGCGGATAACCGCTTAGATTGCCAGCTCTATCAGCGCTCGGCGGACGTGGCCTTAGGGTTGCCCTTTAATATTTCCAGTTATGCGCTGCTCCTCACCATAGTGGCCCAGGAGTGCCAACTGACTCCCGGGATCTTTGTTCATACGCTGGGAGATGCCCATGTTTATCTGAATCATATCGATAGCCTGAAAACCCAATTGCACAGGAGACCTAAACCCCTCCCCAAGTTAAAGGCCGCTTCTAAAGGCATCTTTGATTTAACTTTCGAGGACTTTGAATTGATCGGTTATCAGCACGATCCTTTTATTAAATTTCCCATCGCCGTTTAAATGAGAACCAGTTTCATAACCTTTTTTCAAGAAGGGGGCTGGGCTGTACCCCGTGCTCAAACATCCTCGCTCCCTTCGGTCGCTGCGGAACTGCGCGCGGGGCACAGCCCAGCCCCCTTGGAAGACATGGATTATGAAACCGCTTCGAACATCCCCTTTGATATTGTTGTCGCCGTGGACTCAGAAGGCGGGATAGGAAAGAGGGGGACCCTGCCATGGCATCTGCCGGAGGATTTAAAACACTTTAAGAAACTCACCTTGGCTACAACCGCCGCTGACAAAAAGAATGTGGTTGTCATGGGCCGGAAAACTTGGCAATCCCTTCCCGAGGCCTTTCGTCCTTTGCCGGGGCGAATCAATGTGGTTTTAACGAGAGATAAAACCCGGGAGTTTCCTCTTTCTGTGGCAGCAGTTCCTTCCTTCGGGACACTCTTTGAGCACCTCATGTCCATGACAGCGCAATTTGAAAAGGTCTTTGTCATTGGCGGTGCCGAGGTCTTTAGCCAAGCCCTTCTTCAGCCGAACTGTCAGAAGATCCATCTAACCAAAATCTTTAGGAAATTTGATTGCGACACGTTTTTCCCTTCCTTGGAAAGCTGGAAAGTCGTTTCCCAGTCCCCGGTTTTTGATGACCATTCGCTTGAGTATTGTTTCAAGGAATATGTGAGAGAGTAGCGCCCCATTCTCCCGAGTTTAGTCGGAAGGAATGGCGTGTCATTTACGATTTTTAAAAAAATGATGGTGGTCTCACACATAAAATGGGGAAATTCCACCATCCTGAACTCCACGATCCTTCCCCTTGACAACGATGCAAAAATGCCGTACAATTTTGTATCATGGTTAATAGAATCATCCATCTCCCATCCCAACAATCTTTTTTCCTTTTCGGCCCCCGCCAAACAGGAAAAAGCACTTTGATTGAGTCCAAATATCAAAAGAATATCTGGAGCACTAATTTGCTCTTGAATGATGTTTTTTTTCGCTACTCCAAAGACCCTTCCCTCTTTCGGAGAGAGGCCGAAGAAAAGATTCAACGCGAAAATATAAAATTTATTTTTATCGATGAAATTCAAAGAGTTCCTGTGCTGCTCAATGAGATCCAGTTTCTGATGGATAAGTTTGTGGATTGCCAGTTCATTTTAACCGGTTCCAGTGCCAGGAAGTTAAAACAGAGGGGAACTAATCTATTGGGAGGCCGGGCTGTTGAACGGCACTTGTTTCCGTTTGTTTTTGCGGAGCTCAAGGAAGAGAAATTGGAAGATATCCTTATCTTTGGTTCACTCCCCCCGTTATTTGGGAAAACAAATCCGCAGAAAATAGATATATTATCTGCGTATGCACATGTTTATTTACGCGAAGAAATACAAAGCGAAGGCCTTGTCCGGAACCTCGGGTCTTTTTCCAGATTTTTAGATGTGAGCGCCAGCCAGTGCGGTGATCTGCTGAGTTTTTCTGCGATTGCCCGCGAATGCCACTTACCCGTCCGCACGGTCCAATCTTACTATGAAATCTTAGAGGACACTTTGATCGGTATCCGGTTGGAGCCTTGGCACAAAAGCCCTCGAAAACGGTTGGTCGGGCATCCAAAATTTTATTTTTTTGACCTGGGAGTGACCAATGCGATTAATAAACGCTTGACGGGAATCTTAGACCGTGAGCTGAAAGGGCGGCTTTTCGAGCAATGGATGGTGTTAGAAACTTACCGCATGATTGAATATTCCAAGAACGAGGCGAATATTTATTTTTGGCGGACGAATCACGGCGCTGAAGTGGACTTGCTTATCGAAAGGCATGGGAAGATTCAGCACGCTTTAGAAATTAAATTTACTGAGAATATCAGCGGCGCTCATTTATCTGGTCTGCGGGCTTTTCAGGAGGATTACCCCCGGACGCCATGTTTTGTCGTTTGTACTGCCCCCAACGCCTATGAGCTTGATCGGGTCAAAATTCTTCCCTGGCAGAAATATCTCGAAAGAATTGAGGACTTTATTTCCTGAGTTTTGAAATGGGTGCTAAAAGGAGCGGGCTTGCCTATTTGATTTGAATCATATTGCCCGTTTTGGCGTTGTTGGTTTCATTGCTCTCTTTGATGAGACTGGTGGAATCGGCAATGGCTCCGACATAATAGGAGCCAGGGGCGAGCCACCAGGGAATCCACACGCTGGTCTGGGCCAGGCTGCTGACCCCGGGCGCCAGGCTCGAGACGGTGCGGCTGCCGAGGGGCTGATCGCTGGGCGTGATCGTCGCATCCTGGGAGAGGTAGAGCCCCACGGAGAAGCTCCCGGCTGCAGCCGTCCCCTGGTTGCGCGCACCCTCGTGCTCACGGTGATCGTTGAGCCCCGGGCGGCTTTTGTGGGGTTGCTGACAGTCGGCATCACCAGATCCGGCAGGGGGACATCCTGCATGGTAATCCTCATCGCATTACTCGTCTTTATTGTTGGCCTTTAGTTAACGCCGTTTGTGCCGCTTAAAAAATTCCCAGACCACATGGGTGGCTTTATACTCTCCGTAGAACGGTGCCCCTCCCAGCCAAGGGTTGCCTCCCACCCAGATGTGGCCACCGAGG
The DNA here is from genome assembly GCA_964620805.1 of uncultured Planctomycetales bacterium. Lineage (GTDB taxonomy): Bacteria > Omnitrophota > Gorgyraeia > Zapsychrales > JAHFFX01 > CAZUJQ01. Next base: position 59,295 of record CAZUJQ010000001.1, read on the forward strand.
AACCCAGAACCTGTTGTTGCATCGAAGACATCCAGAAGCGTATCTGCCCTGCCCTTCGGATTTGCTCCGCAACCATAGGCGGTAGTCTCGGTTAACACACCCCAACCCGTTCTCCCCGTGGAGATGGCAGCCGACATCCTATCGCAACCGTTTTCTCGTGCTATATCGGAGGAGCGTTTCCGGAAGAGCCTGTTGACTTCCTCAACGTCGACCGATCTCTTGCAGAACGCCGTCAAGACCATCGGGAAGGCGGTATCGTTGTTAGAGACGATCATCCGCATAGGCACCGGATCGTGCCGAAGGGCGGGACAACTGTAGGTTTCTTCACATATATCGGACCATGGCAGTGGCATGGCCGACACCGGCGCGATCGCGGCGATCTTATGCATGCCCAACTCACCGCTGGCGCTTGCGCACGCCAAGCGAACCGACATACAGCCTCCGCTTGAGTAGCCTGTTGCGTAGATTTGGCGGCGGTCGAAGCACACACGCGAATCTAAGGTATCAAGCAGGAGCCTGATGAACTCTAGGTCATCGTAGCCAGAATCTCTCACCCATTGCGAGGTGACCGTCCAAGCCGGCGTCTGCGTTCCATCGGGATTCTTGGCCCAGAGCGCATCCGGGTGCACGACAATGAAGCCCTCGAGATTCGCCTTCTCGGTCATGCCGGTGTAGAGGTTTTGGAGGAAGCCCCCATTCCACATCGCATGGAGGTTCAGGATGACCGGCAGTGGCCTGCCCGAGGAGTGCTGGGGGGGGGCACATGCACGGCGTAGGTGCGCCACACCAGCGTCCCATCGGTTTTCCGTTGCATAATCGGCCAGTTCAAATGGGTATAGTCACCTGGTGGAAGCCGATCGCTTCTCACGCAGGCAATTGAGGTCGGTCCGTTCCTATCAGAGGGGATTGATTCAGCGGCCTAGGCCGTGGACAAGCAGGAGACCGCCAGAAAAATCCCCACAAAAAGAATCCCTCGCACAAACGAGGGACGGTCTTTGAGCCAGTCCGTGAGGGTGCTCCAGGTGGAGTTACAATATCGGGGGTTCATGAGTTTAAAGTGATTTTGTTTCTTAATCATAATCAAGAGAAAGTAAATCATGCTTTGGGAGCTTGTCAAGAGGCAGAGTTGCTATAAAGCGCTTTCTTTTCAACCCAGGAGCGGGAAAACCATTCTTCTCGTTTAATATCATCAAGAATATTATTCTATGAAAGCGTTTTCCGGCGGATTTTTCCGTCGAGCATAATCATGGCCCAAGAGATTTCTACTTTTTTTAGAGAGGTTTTTCATTTATACTTTAAGTGTCTTATATTCATACACTGGACTCCTCATTGCGCACCTTGTTGTATCGGAATTTCAAAAAGGTTATGGCGATACAACAACTGTAGGGGGTTTGGGGGATTGCAGGCAATCCCCCAAGGGGTGACAGCGAAGAAATGCGACGGAAAGGAGCATTTCTGAGCGCCATAGGGGCGAAGCCCCTGTGGAAGATAGTGCCGAACGAAGTGAGGCCTATCTTGGAGAAGCCCATGATCATGATGGATAAAGTCACCGGCAAAAAACGCATCCTGATCGTTGATGACGATCCGAATGTCACCCAGATGCTGGCAACGCTCCTTCAGATGAAAGGCTACGAAGTGGATGTGGCCGCCACCGGCCAGGAGGCCATCAAAAAAGCCTCCTCTTCCAATGTGGATCTCATCCTTTTGGACCTGATCCTTCCTGATCTCGAAGGTTTTGAAGTCTGCCGTTATTTAAAGGGGGAAAAAGCCACCCTCCATATCCCGGTTATTATTGTCAGCGCCCGGTATTTGTTTGAGGACAAGGTGGAAGGGTTGCACCTCGGGGCCGACGATTATGTGACCAAACCTTTTGAGAATGAGGAATTGTTTGCCCGGATGGAAGCCGTTATGCGCCGGCGGTTATTTTTTAATCTGGATCAATCAAAGGACGGCAAGGAAAAGATCATCCTGGAATTAAGGAAGATCATTGATCAAGAACTGATCGAATCGTTTTTTCAGCCGATCTATTTGTTGAAACCCTTTAAGCTCCTCGGTCTCGAGGTCCTCACCCGGCCTTTGACCCAGACGATCTTATCCAATCCAGAGCTGCTTTTTAAGGCCGCTTTGCAATTTGGATTCTACTGTGATCTGGAGATGCTCGCTTGGAAGAAGGCCCTCAGGTTTATTTCCCAGCATCCCCTCTCTGAGGCCAAGATCTTTCTGAACTGTAACCCCTACCTTGTGGAAGGGCATAAATTCCTGAAGATCAAATCTGTTTTTGATGAGAACCATATCGATGTCGAAAAGGTCGTTCTGGAGATCACCGAGCGCTCCGCGATCAAAGATTTTAAAACCTTCTATGAACATCTCAAATATTTTAAAGATCAAGGTTTTGGGGTGGCCGTGGACGATGTGGGGGGCGGGTATGCGAGCCTGGAGTCCATCGTTGAAACCCAACCCGATGTGGTCAAGATTGACCGCCACATCATCTCAGATTTGAAAAGAGACATCTTTCGAAGAAGCATCGTCAAATTTATCGTTTCTTTCTGCAAGGAAAACCAAATCATCTCCGTTGCGGAAGGCATAGAAACCCGCCGGGATCTGGATGCCGTGATTGATTTGGGCGTTGATGCCGGCCAGGGATACTTTTTGTATCGGCCCACCACCCAGATCAATCTGAAAGATATCTCCCAAAAATCCCTTTCCAAGAACTAATACAAACGTCTTTAATAATTTGGCATGAGTCATTGCGAGCGACCGTAGGGAGCGAAGCAATCCTATTGTCGACAGAAAAGATTGCTTCGTCGCTCCTTTCAGTCGCTCCTCGCAATGACACTTTCATTGTGACGTTTGTATTAAAATCGCGTCTTCTTTGTTTCATTTTGAAAATTCGCGCCTTAAAGGCTATAATGAAGGCGCTATGAATCCTTTCCCACAAACCCCATCCCCACAGATCAACTCCCCGGCAAAGACTTCTGCCATTCTCCACGGCAAAAGCCTCCTTTCCAATGAGGATATTTATCTTTTTAGATCCGGCGCTCATTTTCGACTCTATAACAAACTCGGCAGTCAACGGATCCATGCCGATGGCGTGGAGGGGGTGCATTTCGCCGTCTGGGCCCCCAATGCCCAAGGTGTTTCGGTGGTGGGGGATTTCAATGGATGGGATCCTCAGGCCCATCCCTTGGCCGTCCGCTGGGACAGCTCCGGAATCTGGGAGGGGTTCATCCCTCATGTCAGAAAGGGATCGCTTTATAAATATCACATTATCTCTCAACACAACAATTTCCAAGCCCAGAAAATAGACCCCTTTGCCTTTTGGTCGGAGGTCCCTCCGAAGACGGCCTCGATTGTGTGGGACCTGGATTATGAATGGCATGATGATCGCTGGATGGAGGAACGTCATCGGCATAATGGTCTTCATGCCCCTATTTCGATTTATGAGATGCATTTGGGATCATGGCGGCGTAAAGTGGAAGAGAATAACCGGTGCCTTTCTTACCGGGAGATTGCCAGTCATCTTATCGATTATCTTAAGGAAATGGGTTATACGCATGTTGAGTTTATGCCGGTGATGGCTCATCCTTTTTATGGCTCCTGGGGCTATCAGACCATTGGGTATTTTGCCCCAAGCCCCCGCTATGGGGCCCCTCAGGATCTCATGCATTTGATGGACCGCCTTCACCAAAATGGAATCGGCGTGATTTTGGACTGGGTTCCCTCCCATTTTCCTTCGGATGGACACGGGTTGGTTTATTTTGACGGAACCCACCTTTATGAGCATGCGGATCCTAAGAAGGGATTCCATCCCGACTGGAAAAGTTATATCTTTAATCATGGCCGCAGTGAAGTGGCGGAATTTTTAGTTTCGAGCGCCTTGTTTTGGCTGGACAAATATCATGCCGACGGCCTGCGCGTGGATGCCGTGGCTTCTATGCTTTATCTCGATTATTCCCGAGGAGAAGGAGAGTGGATCCCCAATGAGCACGGGGGCCGGGAAAACCTGGAGGCCATCCGTTTCCTGAAGCGCTTGAACGAAGCGGTCTATGAATTCTATCCCGATTGTCAGATGATCGCCGAGGAGTCCACCGCGTGGCCCATGGTCTCCAAACCCACTTATGTGGGCGGCCTGGGGTTCGGCATGAAATGGAACATGGGCTGGATGCACGACACCTTGGTTTATTTCTCCAAAGATCCTGTTCATAGAAAGTACCATCATAATGATTTGACCTTCAGCATGCTGTATGCCTTTACCGAAAATTTTGTCCTGCCGCTTTCCCACGATGAGGTGGTCCACGGAAAAGGAGCTCTTTTGTCTAAGATGCCCGGAGATGATTGGCGGAAGTTTGCGAATCTGCGGCTTTTGTATGGGTACATGTATGCTCACCCGGGGAAAAAATTATTTTTTATGGGAGGGGAAATCGGGCAGCGCTGGGAATGGGACCATGAGAAGAGTTTAGACTGGCACCTGCTGCAATACCCCCCTCATCAGGCGATTCAGCGCTGGGTCAAGGATTTGAACCGCTTGTATAGGGAGACCAAGGCCTTATACGAGGATGATTTCTCCTGCCGGGGATTCGAATGGATCGATTGCAGTGATTGGGAGCAGGGGGTTTTGAGTTTCCTTCGCAAAACCTCTTTTGGCCAGGAGAAGATCCTCGTGGTCTGTAATTTTACGCCGGTGGTACGCTTTAATTATCAGGTGGGGGTCCCGGATCCCGGATTCTGGAAAGAGGTCTTGAATAGCGACGCCAGCGTGTATGGGGGAAGCAACCAGGGAAATGGGGGCGGGATCGTTTCTCAACCGAAGCCCTGTCATGGAAGAAATTTTTCCTTGGCCTTGACTCTGCCTCCCTTGGCCGTCATCTTTCTTAAGCGCCAGGAATAGAAAAAACATTGCGGGGAGGTGAGGGAAGGTGTTGACAGATAAAAGCATTTGCTGTAACATTCCTTTGCCTATTCAAGGGAATCGAGATTCAACCTATGCGTATAGCCATTTTTGCTTGGGAGTCCTTGCAGTCGATCAGCGTGGGGGGCATCGCCCTTCACGTCAGCGAACTAAGTTGTGCCCTCCAGCGCAAAGGCCACGACGTCCATGTTTTTACCCGTCTGGGTTACCCCAACCATCCTTATTATGAATGCATCCACGGTGTTCATTATCACCGCTGTCCGTATCCCTTCTCCTCGGATTTCATTGAAGACGTCAACAATATGTGCCGTTCGTTCGTCCAAAGCTTCTTTGCCACCGAGGATTATATCGGGCCTTTTGATATCATCCACGCCCATGACTGGCTGACGTCCAATGCCGTTGTATGGATCAAGGAGGCCAGAAGACACAAGGCGATTATGACGTTTCATTCCACCGAATATGGACGCTGCGGAAACAATTTTTTCGATGGGAATTCCGCCAGAATCCGGGATCACGAAAGGCACGGCTCTTATTGTGCGGACCGCGTGGTTACGGTTTCCCAGGCCCTTAAGGACGAGGTCATGTGGATGTATAATCTTCCCGATGGGAAAGTATCCGTTATCTACAATGGGGTCACTTGCCAGAATTATAACGGATGGATTGATCCGGGGGCGGTGCGCCGGTTCTATGATATCGGCCCTTGGGATCCCCTGGTCTTATTTGTGGGGCGGATCGTTTATCAGAAAGGCCCGGATCTTCTCATTGAGGCGGCGCCTCATGTTTTGAAATATTATCCCCACGCCAAGTTTGTTTTTGTGGGAGACGGCGAGATGCGCTGGGGAACGGAACGCCGGGCCCAGGAAATGGGGATTGGGCCCGCGGTGCGGTTTTTAGGATACCGTAACGGCTGGGGTTTGGTGGACCTTTTTAAAGCCTGCGATGTGGTCTGTGTCCCCAGCCGCAATGAGCCTTTCGGGATCGTCATTCTGGAGGCCTGGAGCGCGGGAAAGCCGGTCGTGGCCTCCTCGATCGGGGGACCGGCCGAGATTGTCTGGCATGACGTGACGGGTCTCAAAATCCATCCGGATGCGGATTCCGTGGCCTGGGGGGTTGGAACCATTTTTCAAGATTTTGAGCACGCCCGTTGGATGGGGCATAATGGCCGGATTGCCGTAGAGACCGCGTTCTCCTGGGACGCCATTGCGGATCATGTTCTGGATGTTTATACCTCATAAGAGAGGAGACTAAAGTTGGCTATAAAAAAGAAGAAAAGCAGCCTCAAAACTGCGTTGCGAAAGAAGCCCAGCCGTCTCAAGTCCTCAGCTCAAAGCCCAAAGCGTAAACCAGCAATAAAGCGCAAAACACCCGCGGTTTCCCCCTCTTTGCCCCAGGGAATCTTTAAGGAGGAGGAACTGCCGCAAACATACAATATCAGCTTCCTTGGACTTATGGCCAAGGATCCTTATCGGATCTTTGCCACCTGGGAAATTGCCCAGGAGGATTTAAAAAGATTGAGGACCAGGATAAAACAAGATGCTGATCTCTCCCGGATGGTTCTTCGGGTGTACGATGTGACGCTGGTCGATTTTAATGGGCATAACGCCAACAGTCATTTTGACATTGAGGTAGGAGACGCCACGAACTGGTATATCAGCTTGCCCTGCGATCATATTTGGGTTTGCGCCCAGATGGGCCTCAAGACAAAAAACGGAGATTTTTTTCCGCTGGTTCGGTCCAACTTTGTGGAGACCCCTCGGGCCAGGCCATCCCCGCGCACCGAGGAGATTTGGATGACGGTCGTCCCCTCGGAGAAGTCAGCGCAAGAAAAGAGTCGGCCCCTAACTTCTGAGACTTATGCGGTGAGTCATCCCGTGGTTTTCTTAGAGGGTGCAGCCGAAGGCGCCGTTCCTCCGGTCATTGAAAAAAAGGAGACAAGGAAAATTTATCTGAGGCGTGAAGACATCTATCGGTATTATGCAGGATTGATGCCGCGGCTGCGCGATCTCATCGCGGACCGGTTAAAGGCCCTCTACGGGAAAAGGCTTCATCGCTGGCAGCTTGCTGGGGAAGGCAAGGAGAAGAAGAGAGGGGTCCAGCACCTCTCCCGAAGCCGGTGGCAGGATGCTTGGCAAGGCGCCTCGGAATTTTGGGTAAAGGAGAGGGGCCTCCTCCCAAGCCAGTGGGGGGCCAGTGAGTCCGTTCACCAAAAGATTAAAGAGCGCCAATTCTTTTTCGAGATATGGGCAGATTTGATCGTATATGGCCGAACCCAGCCCCAGGCGGAAGTTCATCTTGCGGATCAAAATATTCCCCTGCGCCCCGATGGGACCTTCACTTTAAGATACGCTTTACCGGATGGCACGATACCTTTTGATTTCACCGCCTTGTCTTCAGATCGTATCGAAAAACGAAAGATTGATATGGAGGTCAAAAGGTGGACCCGGGCCGCCCAATAACCCCACCCCCAGGGTACTTATGCTTGGTCTTGCATGCGCATCTTCCCTTTGTGCGCCACCCGGAAGAAGAGTATTTCCTGGAAGAAAATTGGCTTTATGAGGCCCTGACCGAGACCTATATCCCTTTGATCAATGTCTTTGAACAGCTCATCCGGGACCGCGTGCCTTTTCGTCTGACCATGTCTTTGACGCCCCCTTTAGTTTCGATGCTGCGGGATCCCCTCTTGCAAAGCCGGTATATTCGATATTTGGATCGGCTCATCGAACTCTCCGGAAAAGAAATCGAACGGACAGGTTATCAGCCGCATTTTCATGGGCTGGCCTTAATGTACAATCGTCGGTTCCAAGAGATGAGAGACCTCTTTGCCAACCGTTATCAAAGAGATTTGGTCGGTGCCTTTAAACGGCTTCAAGATCAGGGCTTTTTGGAGATCCTGGCCTCGTGTGCCACCCACGGCGTGTTGCCGGTCTTAAACGTGCATCCCGAAAGCGTCCGGGCGCAAATTCATATCGGCGTAAAATATTACCAAAAAATTTTCGGCCGGCCTCCGAAGGGATTATGGCTGCCGGAGTGCGCTTATTTCCGGGGTGTGGATGAGATTTTAAAAGAAGAGGGGGTGCGTTATTTTTTTATTGAGTCTCACGGGATCATCCATGGAGACCCCTCGCCCCGGTACAGCGTTTATGCGCCGGTCTATTGTCCTTCGGGGGTGGCCGCCTTCGGCCGGGATTGGGAATCTTCAAAGCAGGTTTGGAGCGCTCACGAAGGCTATCCCGGGGATCCAGCCTATCGGGAATATTACCGTGATATCGGATACGAGATGGAGTATGAATATTTGAAGCCGTACCTTCATCCCCAAGGATTTCGCATCAACACCGGTTTAAAGTACTGGCGGATTACCGGACCGACCGAAGCCAAGGAGCCCTACCAGCCGGATTGGGCTAAGGACAGGGCCTCTATTCATGCCGAAGACTTCATCCACCATCGCCACCAGCAGATCGCCGGCCTCGCCGGAGGCATGGATCGAAGGCCGATTGTGGTAGCGCCCTACGATGCTGAGCTCTTTGGGCACTGGTGGTTTGAAGGGCCCCTCTGGCTGGATTTTTTGTTACGCAAGATCGCTCGCCCTGAGACCAGGTTTCGAACCACGACACCCTCCGAGTACCTTATCGAATATCCCACCAATCAAATGGTTTACCCCTCGAGTTCCAGCTGGGGATATAAAGGGTATAACGAGTATTGGATCGAAGGATCCAATGACTGGATCTATCGGCATCTCCATCTGGCCGGAGGGAGAATGACGCAATTGGCGGATCGATTCCTCTTGGAAAAGAACAGCCATGCGAAGCGCATGCACGATAAGGAGGGGTGTGCCCTGCACCGTGACGGTGCAGGGCACACCTCCAACCGGAATGGGCCCGCCTCGTTAACGAGGCGGGCCCTCAATCAGGCGGCCCGTGAGCTCCTTTTGGCCCAGGCCAGCGACTGGCCGTTCATTATGAAAAGCGGGACCGTGGTCTCCTATGCCCATCGCCGGGTCAAAAATCACTTAAGCCGCTTTAACCGGCTTTATCATGACCTTCTTCAGGGGACGGTCGATGAAAATTGGTTGAAAGAATTGGAGAACAGGGATAATATATTTTCAGATATGGATTGCGCGGTTTGCTTTCGAAAGAGATTTAAGAATGGACATCCAATCTCATTGGACACAAAACACCAGCCACACGAAGCCCGAGCTTCCTGATATCTTCTGGGACACGGAAAATTTAAGAAAATCCGGAAGGCCTTCGGGGGAGTTTTATGCGCCCATCTCCAATATCCCCTTTGATCAGGTGGAAGCGGCCTTTGGGATCGCCCTTCACATGCATCAACCCATGATTCCGGCCTCGAGCGATGACTTAAAAAATGCGGCCTTGATCAGCAACCTCCAGTATATGCTGGAGCACCCCTATATTCCCGATAATCACAACGCCCCTGTTTTTTTGAGATGCTACGAAAGGATGGCGGATATTATTCCCGAGCTCGTAGCCGATGGCAAGAATCCGCGGGTCATGCTGGATTATTCGGGAAATCTATTATGGGGGCTTCAGCAAATCGAAGGAGGCAGGGTTTTGGAGCGTTTAAAGGAGATCGCCTGCGATCCGCGCTATTATCGCAACGTCGAGTGGCTGGGGACCCTGTGGTCGCATGCGGTCGTGTCGGGGACGCCGGTTCCGGACATCAAGCTCCACATCGAAGCGTGGCTTAGGCATTTCGCTTCGATCTTCGGCCAAGAGGCGCTTTCGCGGGTTAAGGGTTTTTCTCCACCGGAGATGCAGCTCCCCATTCATCCGGATGTCTGTTATGAATATGTCAAGGCCTTGAAGGAGGCGGGGTATGAATGGCTTTTGGCTCAGGAGCACACCGTGGAACATTTGGATGGCTCTCCTTTGAGGAGGCCTTACTTTCCGCACCGGCTGGTGGCAAAAAATTCTTTGGGCCAGATTCAGGAGATCTCAGTTCTTATCAAGACTCAAGGGTCCGATACCAAACTGGTGGGGCAAATGCAGCCGTATTATGAAGCTAAAACCAAGAAGAGACAAGATTATCAGGGAAAGACATTGCCGCCGTACGTGGTGCAAATCAGCGATGGGGAAAACGGCGGCGTGATGATGAACGAATTCCCACCGGCGTATCACAGGGCTTTTGATGAAATCACTCTCCAAGGCGTGGTGGCCATGAACGGTTCTGAGTATCTCGAACTCATCCGCAAGAATACGGGAATCAAGGACAGCGACTTTGTTCCCGTGCAACCCGTGATGCAGCATAGGATCTGGGAGTTTTGGGAGGCGGGCGCTGCGCAAGCCATCGAGAGAGCCAAACAAAAATACCCGAATCTTTATCTGGATCAAGCCTCGTGGACGAACAATATCAGTTGGGTTAAGGGTTATGAAAATGTGCTGGATCCTATCCGGCGCTTAAGTGTCGCCTTTCATCAGCGGTTTGATATCACGAAAGAGACCAGCAGCCCAGCCTACCGGGAAGGCCTTGTGTATCTTCTTTTGTCCCAAACGAGCTGTTTTCGCTACTGGGGCGAGGGGGTGTGGACAGAGTACGCTAAGGAGATTTGTCGTAGAGGAATGGAGGTGTTGGTAATGTAATTGGCTTACTGGGCATATGGCGTATGGCATATGGCGTAAAAGGTAAAACCATAAGCCATTAGCCATAAGTTATAAACGTTGTTAGAAAAAAACATTATTTTAAAAAGGGAGAGAGACGCCATGAAACAACAAATCATTGAAGCGGCAGGAAAAACCTGGAGGACTTTGGGAGAAAAGGGAGAAGTGAACGTTCAGCAGCTTCCCCGGCTCCTCAATGAGAATGATGCCGTCACCTATCAGGCCTTGGGGTGGCTGGCCCGGGAAGATAAAATCAACTATGCCTCACGGAGCAACACTACCTTTGTCTCATTGGTGGAATCGGAATTAAAGAATTTTAAGAATACACTTCAATCCGCAACCAAAGCCCAAACACAACCGAATACCACGAGCACTAAAGGTCGGAAAAGATAACCCAGACGATTAAACGAAGTATAATTTTTTTATATCTTTTCGCTAGCTCAAGTTTCCTGTTTACCGAGACCACAACCGAGCAGGTGCTTCCGCCGGGTTTTTCTTCACCTATAGAGGTTAAAGAAGCCCTCATCTACAGAGACGACGGAACCATCGGTATTACCGTGGAAGATGCGAGGGGACAGAAGCTTTCTTTTTGCCTAGATGGAAGACTCAAGGAGCAAACCTTCTGGACACTCTTCCATGATACCTCCAAAGACAGGGCCCTTTATCTGGGAGGTCTTCATCCCTCTGATCCCCAGGCCCAGAAGCTGATAAAATCCGGAGAGATCGAAGGATTCATCCTTATAATGCTGCAGGATTGGCTTAAAAGACAATATCCTTCGCCTGAAGAGCTGAAGGGCTCAATAAAAGCCGGCTTGGTGACAAAGGTTGTTGAGGTTTTAAAGAATCGCTCCCATGGAAAATAAGTACATCTGTATCCATGGCCATTTCTATCAGCCCCCTCGGGAAAATCCTTGGCTCGATGAGATTGAAACAGAGGACTCTGCGTATCCGTATCCAAACTGGAACGAAAGAATTACGGAGGAATGTTACTCAGCCAATGCCTTTTGCCGTTTTGTGGATGCCCCCAAGAAATCCGTGGAGATTGTCAACAACTATACCAAGATCAGCTTTAATTTTGGCCCCACCTTATTATCCTGGCTTAAACGAAAACAACCCGAAGTTTACCAGACGATTCTGGAAGCTGACCAAGAGAGTCAGAAGAGGTTTTCCGGTCACGGTGCCGCCTTGGCCCAGGCCTATAATCACATCATTATGCCGCTGGCCTCTTCGTGGGATAAAAGAACTCAAGTCCTCTGGGGAATCAAGGATTTTGAGCACCGCTTCAAGCGTAAACCCGAGGGGATGTGGCTGCCGGAAACAGCGGTGGATCTGGAAACACTGGATATCCTCTCCGAATATGGAATACGATTCACCATCCTCGCCCCTCATCAAGCCGCCTATACGAAAAGTGTCTCGGATGGGGAGTGGGAGGAGGTGAGCGGGGGAAGGATAGACCCCACTCAGCCGTATCTGTGCCGCTTGCCCTCCGGGAGATCGATTGCCCTTTTTTTCTATCATGGGCCTCTGGCGCACGGTGTCGCCTTTGGGGGTTTTCTCCGTAACGGCGAGGAACTGGCGCAACGTTTCGGGGACACGCTCAATAGTCCTACGGACAGGGATCTCCCAAGGCTGCTTCATATTGCGGTAGATGGAGAGACGTACGGTCATCATCATCGTTTCGGAGACATGGCCTTGGCGCATTGTCTCGATTCCATTCAAACGAAAAGACGGGGGGACCTCACCATCTACGCAGAGTTCCTCGAACGTTTTCCTCCGAGCTACGAGGTCAAAATCCAAGAAAATACCTCCTGGAGCTGCAGTCATGGGGTTGAACGCTGGAGAGCCGATTGCGGTTGTCACACCGGCCCCCATCCCGGCTGGAATCAAAAATGGCGTGTGAACTTGCGCCAGGCCATCGACTGGTTACGAAATGAATTCAGTTTTCTCTATGCAAAAGAGATGCAGCCGTATATCTCGGATCCCTGGAGGTTGAGGGATGAATACATTGACGTCATCTTGGATCGATCCCCGGAAAATCTTCGCAGGTTTTTTCAGAAATCATTCTCAAAGGCCTTAGACGATAAAGAAAAAGCGCGGATTCTTAAGCTCTTGGAACTCCAGCATCACGGTCTTTTGATGCAAACGAGCTGCGGTTGGTTTTTTGATGATATCTCTGGCCTGGAATCCGTCCAGGTGATGAAATATGCCGGTCGGGCCATCCAACTGGCGCGGCAGTTGACGGAAAAAGATTTGGAGCCGGGGTTTTTACAATTTTTAAGCTCGGCCCCGAGCAATGTCCCAGAATTCGCGAATGGAGCCCTCATCTACGAAAAGCTGGTTAAACCCGCCATCCTGGACACTCCCCGCGTTGGGGCGCATTATGCGATCACCTCTCTTTTTATAGATTATCCCAAAACAGCTCACATTTATTCCTATACCGTAGAGAAAGACCCTTGGACATCCTATGAGAAAGACGGGCAAAGTGTCCATGTCGGACAAGTCAAGATCCGATCGGACATCACACAGGAAGAAGATCTCTGGGATGTCGTGGTTTTTTCTGCGGGCGATTACCGCATTCGCTCCGGCGTTAGACCCTCCGAGAAGCAGAAATCTTTGGATTCCTTCTCTGCTGAAATCCAAGCGGCTTTAAAGAAAGAAGGCGAAGACCGGTTTCTTAAGATCGAGGCCCTTATGAAGAGCCGTTTTGGAGGTATCTATGATCTTTGGGATGTTTTTAGAAGCGAGCGGGAAAAAATTCTAGACGATATTTTTACCGGAACTTTTAAGGCAATCGAGGGATTCTTAAAAGAAGGCTATAAGAAACAATCCCTGCCCTGGCCCGTCAAGAAGCAAAAAGGGATTCATGCCACAAAGGCATTATCAGCCCTGGTGGAATTTGCCTTTGACCGAAACCTGCTGATGGTCTTAGACAATGAATCCTTGGATCTGCTGCGACTTCAAAGAATAGCCGAAGAGTTCAAGGATTGGTCTTTTGATCGGGATAAGGTATTTTTAAGTTTTTCAGCGACCCAGAGACTCAACCGTCTTATGAGGGAGGCTTTAAGCAAGAGCGATTTAGCCTCCTTGAATAGGCTTCATGATTTTCTTGCCGCGTTAAGGAAGATTTCTTTGCATCCCAATTTATGGAAGGCCCAGAATTTCTATTTCCTATTGCAGAAGACGACCTATCCGCAAATCCTCAACAGAGCCCAAAAAGGAGATTCCTCCTCCCAAGACTGGATTAAGGCGTTTGATGATTTGGCCGGTCCACTTCATATAAACCCAGATTTCGCCTCCCCTGCTTCGCTTTTGCAAAGTAAAACGGTAGGGGCAGAATCTGTCCGAAGGGCCGATTGATTTAATCCCCTCTATAAGATAATTATTTGGATGAAAAGAGAAAAAAAATCCCAGCAGCGCTCCAGCGGGGTCCTGCTTCATGTCAGCTCTTTGTCCTCTTCTTATGGAATTGGGGATTTCGGCCCCGGCGCGCATCGTTTTGTGGATTTTTTGAAAGACTGTGGCCAAAGGTACTGGCAACTCCTGCCCCTGAATCCCACCAACGGGATTTTCGGCAACTCACCCTATAGCAGCATATCGGCGTTTGCTTTGGATCCCCTTTTTATCGATCCCGATTTTCTGGTCCAGGAAGGATGGCTGAAAGAAACAGACCTCCAACCCCTTCCCAATTTTCCCCAAGATCAAACGGACTATCAGGCGGTTAGAAAATATAAGGCCGGAATTTTTCAGGGTGCCTTTACAAATTTTAAGAAGGATAAAACCCATTCCTCCGACTACGGGAAGTTTTGCGCCGACCATCGCGACTGGCTGGAAGACTTCGCCGTGTTTGGTATTCTCAAAAGGCATTTTTCGGGGCAGCTTTGGTCCCAGTGGCCGCAGGACATTCGTCTAAGAAAACCAGACGCCTTGGAAAAAACTAAGGCCAAGCATTCCGAGGATATGGAAAAGATAAAATTTCTTCAGTATGTCCTTTTCCGGCAATGGTCGCGGTTCAAAGACTATTGTGAACAGAAAGATATCGAGCTGATTGGAGACATCCCCATCTACGTCAATTATGATAGCGCGGATGTGTGGTCGCATCCTCAGCTCTTTAAGCTTGACGGCCATGGAAGGCCTTTGGTGGTGGCCGGAGTTCCGCCGGATTATTTTAGCGAGACCGGCCAGCGGTGGGGCAATCCCATTTATCATTGGGAGAATTTAAAGAAGACCCGTTATGCCTGGTGGTTAAGGCGTATTGGGCATAACTTGAAAGTATTCGATATCCTGCGTCTGGACCATTTTCGGGGCTTCATCGCCTTTTGGGAGATCCCGGCCCGAGAGAAAACCGCTGTCAAGGGTAAGTGGGTTCCTGCCCCCTATGAAGATTTCTTCCAGTCTGTCCGCCGTAAGTTTCCCTCGATGCCTTTCATTGCGGAAGACTTGGGGGTCATCACCCCGGATGTCACCTCGGCCCGGATGCGGTTTGGTCTTCCCGGGATGAAGATTTTGCTCTTTGCCTTTGACGGCGATTACAAAACCCATCCCTACCTGCCGGAGAACTTCACGGAAGACTGCGTTGTTTATACCGGCACCCATGATAACAACACGGTGAGGGGGTGGTTTGAAGAGGAGATATCGGATCAGGCAAAGGAGAATCTCTTTGAATATTTGGGAAGGCCGGTGCAAGCCCAGGAAATCCCAGAGTTATTCCTTAAGATGGCCATGATGTCCAAGGCTCATACCGCCATTGTTCCTATACAGGATATTTTGGGTCTGGGGTCGCAAGGCCGGATGAACCGGCCCGCCACAACCCAAGGCAACTGGCAGTGGCGTCTTTCCCCGGAGGATATGACAGAGGATTTAACCAAACAGTTTTTGGAGATGACCCAGGCGTCGCAAAGAAAGAGGGAACTCTAAAGGTATAAATCCCTTGAGCCAACCCAGCCCGTGTGTTAAAATGCCGACGAATTTTTAGAAGCCATTTTAATCATAAGGTTTCCAATGTTTCCGAGGTTTCCGAGGTTGCCAATGTTACTTTACTCATCCGACATCCTTTAAGATTGCCTAACGTTGCCTGAGGTTGATCTTTTTAACCTCTTGTAACTTTAGGTAACCTTTAAAAAGCAACCTTGGCAACGTCGGCAACATGGAAAACATGGGCAACCTTATTGGCTACAAGTATCAGGGCGTTATGATCATCGTCACCGGGGGCGCCGGATTCATTGGCAGTTGCATTGTCGCCAGGCTAAATGCCTTGGGCCGTCAGGATCTCCTGGTGGTGGATCACTTGACGGAGATCAAAAAAAACAATCTCCAAGGCAAACGCTTCGAGCAATACCTGGATAAGCAGGAATTTCTGGACACAATTGAGAAGGACCGCCTGACCTCGAAGGTCAACGGCATCATTCACATGGGCGCCTGCAGCTCTACTTTGATCAACGATGTTGCGTATCTGATGAAAAATAATTTTGAATATTCTTGCGCGGTGGCCCGGTGGGCGTTAAAGCATGAGGTGCGTCTTATTTATGCCAGTTCCGCCGCAACCTACGGCGACGGCTCTTTAGGGTACCGGGACGATGAAGAAACCACACGGCGCTTGAAACCCCTCAATCTTTACGGCGAATCCAAACACAAATTCGATCTCTGGGTGCTGGATCATTCCCTTAAGGACAAGGTGGTGGGATTAAAGTTCTTCAATGTTTTCGGCCCGAACGAGTATCATAAAGGCGAGATGCGCAGTGTCATGGCCAAGGCTTATGATCGGCTTCTTAAGACCGGCCACATGTCCCTTTTTAAATCTTATTGTCCTCAGTATGCCGATGGCCAACAGAAGCGGGATTTTATTTATGTGAAAGATGCCGTGGACATCGTGATGCATTTCTGGGAGCATCCTGAGATCAACGATCTTTATAATGTCGGGACCGGCCGGGCGCGGAGCTGGAATGATGTCGCGTTGGCCCTTTTTGCTGCCGTGGGCAAAAAACCTCAGATTGACTATATTGAAATGCCGGAGTCCCTAAGAGACGTCTACCAATACTTTACCCAGGCGGACATGACAAAGCTTAAAGAAGCAGGGTATAGCAAACCTTTTACGTCCTTAGAGGAAGCGGTGCGGGATTATGCGGGGTATTTGAAGGGTCATGCTTATATTTAGTTGAGTCGGCTGGATACTAGATTCTGGATACTGGATGCTCGTTAAATCAGAACGAGAATCTAATACAAACGTCTTTAATAATTTGACATGTGTCATTGCGAGCGACCGTAGGG
>CAZUJQ010000002.1:0-75446 GCA_964620805.1 uncultured Planctomycetales bacterium
TTGAATCATCCAACGGAATGGAGAAATAGTCAAGTAATTTCATTACAAAGCCTAACGGCCGTTTCGCCGTTTGGGCTCAGACGTTTGAGGATTGGAAAACGCCGGTTATTCAGGTAGATATAACCGAGGATATGTCCGAAGCGCAGAAAGCTGAGGTGAAAAAGTTGAACAAACGCACCTGGTCCTTGACCGGCCGCGGGCTGGGGAGCTTTCCTTTCATTTTCGGGACAAAATACACTACAAATTACGAATCAGTGCATAACGAATACTTGGAAGTGCTGTATTCGATAGGGGCAATCGGCTTGATCATTTTTTTGGGATCTCTCGGATTCGTTTTCTATAATACCTTTCCTTTGGCCCGTGCAGATAAGTTTTGTATGGCCGTGTATGTGTCTTTTTTATTCTGCACATTGGCCGCCGCCGGTCTCCCGACCCTGCATATTGAACCCTTGCGGTATTTTTCAGCAGTAATGTTTTGTTTGCTCTCCAGCCTTATCCCGCAGAAAAATTCCCCTTGTTAACTAACTTACCTTTCGGTATACTTATATCGTGAAAATAGGACTGACAAGATTAGTTTGTAAGCGTTGCGGTAAATCGTGGCTGCCCCGCAAGGAAGAAATAAGAATTTGCCCTAAGTGTAAATCCGCTTACTGGGATGTAGAAAAACCAAAAAATGACAAGAAGTAAAATTTATTTTACCTATGAGAAGAAAGTATGGTAAATATCATTTACCTAACCCCGGGTTGGAGCACAGACTTGTTTTTAAGCGGGGAGCGGTTGAGGCCATTCAGCGTGTTAAAGGTTGGCAGAATCTTACCGAAATGGCCGATGCACTTGGTATCACACGACAGTATATGTCTATGCTCCATAAAACACGGGTGGCAGTCACACATACCGTTATAACAAGGCTGGCCGTCCTCTTGGGAAATATCAGAGAGAACTGGTGGATCCATTATGAAATTGTCCCTTATGGGGTAAAGGACGAGAACCATCCTGTATGGAATTCTGAAAAGGAAATGGGTCGTATGCCCTACGATAAATATTCTTCGTCGGCAGAATTAAGAAAAAAAGATTATATAGTTGAAGAAAAAAAAATCTAAAAAAGTGTTGACAAAAAAAATTTTAGGAAGAGAATAGAATCAGCAGTCTGGGAATTTAACATAACATATATTATAAGAATAACCACACATAAAAAAAATTAGACGGGATAAGACTGTTGCTGGATACTATTAATGGCAGCGGAAGTCAAACGAGAAAGATTCTGAACCACATTTAGGCTTTCATCAGTCATATTATTTTCCTCATTCTTGCTATGAACATTGAGAATACCGTAAACGGTATTCTCAAGGCAGATTGGTATAACTAAGGCATGCCGAATTTCTGGTCTTTTTAAAAGATGCAGAATCCGTTTATCTCCCGTGGTACCTCTAATCACAAAAGGTATCCTCTCCTTTGCAGCTAATCCAGCGATTCCTTCTCCAAGTTTTACTTGAGTATTTTTGGCACGCTCAGCATCAATACCCCGGGAAACTTTAATCATAAGCCCCCCCCTTTTTTTATCTAAAATCATTATGGAACCACATTCGGCCTTTGTAAGGCTTAAAGCAACATCTAGCAATGTCACAAGCAATTCATCCAAACAAATGGATGAGTAGATATCCTGAGCCGCTTTACTAATCTGGGGAGGGAAAGTCTCTTGTCCCAAGCCCAAATTATGCATTTTTTGCCCCTGGAAACTCAACTGAATCACATACTTTGATACCTCAGCCAATAAATCCAATATGGATTTAATAGTAATATATGAAACAACACGGACTTCATTAATAATGCTTAAAAGACGATCAAAATCAAATTGTAGTTTATCACTAATCAGTTTATATTCCGCAGAATCGAGCCTTTTATTTAGAATAACAGGTCCGACAATCATATAAGCCAAAAGTTTTCCATTCTCAGCGCTCATAGGAATGGCAAAATGATGCAAATCCAAAGTATGGTTATGATATTCTAAATAATTTTCGTGTTTTTCAAATTGTCTAAAAAAGACGGGGGAATCCGTTGACAATTCTAACCCAAATATTTTATTTTCTAAGAATTCAGCGCCATACCGTCCTTGATACGGAGGTAAAATAATTTGGCCTTGAGGATCGAGAATAAAAATATTGATATGCAAGACATCAATGAAATGCTGAAGGATATCCCACCACTTATCTTTGTTGATCATTAAGTGTTGAGATGACTGTTGGTGTGATTTGTGAACCATATCCTTTATAATGGTCGAATGAGAGGTTATATTTTTTTATTTTATTGTATAGGGTGGTTCGGTTAATACCCAACTTTCTTGCAGCCTTATTCCGATTCCAATTGCATTCAGCTAGAACGCTTAAAATCAGATCTCTCTCAGGTTGTTCGAGGACCTGCTTCAAGGATTTTCCATTTGAGCTCTTTATGATCGGGGTAACAAATAAAGGGAATTTTGAAAAACAGGGGATATCCCATTTATTGATAACACTATTTTTTGTCATAATCACTGCACCTTCAATAGCATTCTCTAATTCTCTAATATTACCAGGCCAATGATAGGTCATGAATAATTGCCGAACTTCGTCAGATATGCCTATTATTTTTTTGTTATTTTTTTTACTATACACCGCGATAAAATGTTTAACCAGAAGGTCGATGTCCTCTCTGCGTTCCCTAAGAGAGGAAAGCTTGATAGAAATCACATTAATGCGGTAATAAAGATCCTCACGGAATTGACCCCTGGCTACCAAATCACCTAAGGTTTGATTGGTGGCGACAATAATTCTAGCATCCGTTCTTCGTGTTTTATTATCTCCTACTCGTTCAAAAACCCCATCTTGTAAGACCCTTAAGAGTTTAACCTGAAGAGTTGGAGAAAAGGCGTCAATTTCGTCCAAAAATATAGTCCCCCCTTTTGCCAGCTCAAAACGGCCTTCCTTATCTTTAATGGCACCGGTAAAAGCACCTTTGATGTGGCCAAAGAGTTCGCTCTCTAGCAGGGTCTCAGATAGAGCTCCACAACTCACCTCTATAAAGGGGTTATCTCGTCGATTGGGATCATTTTGATGAATAGCCCTTGCTACCAAGCCTTTGCCAGTGCCACTCTCCCCGGTTATGAGAATGGTGGCATTCGTATTTGCTACCGAATCAATGATCTGAAAAATTCTTCTCATTTCTTCACTGATACCCACCATTCCACAAAAAGAAGTGCGATTAGTTTTGGCTATAAGTTGCTTTAAATTCCTGTTTTCTAAAAGAATTTCTTTTCTCTCTAAAATTTTACTAATAATAATTTTGATCTCAGCGTCATTAATTGGTTTTGTGATATAATCCGCCGCTCCTCGTCTCATAGCCTCTACGGCAGTCTCAATAGTCCCAAAGCCAGTTATTAAAATAACTTCTATATCTGGAGATTCTCGTTTAATATGAGTCAGGAGATCCAGTCCGGTCATCTTAGGTAATTTCATATCAGTCACGACAATGTCCATATGAGTGGTACGAATTAACTCTAGGGCTTCTTCAGCTCCATAAGCCATATGGGCTCGATAACCCTCAATACGTAATATCTCATAAAGCGACTCACGGATTAAAGGTTCGTCATCTACAATGAGTATCTGACAGGAATTGTTAGGATTGTGAATCATGGTTTTGTATTTCTGTAGGTATGAAAACAGTGAATATTGATCCTTGGTGAATAGCACTTTGCACGCGTATTTCTCCGTTATAACTTTTGACGATTTCACTGACGATGGTTAAACCTAATCCGCATCCCTTCCCTATATTTTTGGTTGTATAAAAAGGTTCAAATATCTTTTCTGTTAGCTTAGGATCAAATCCGCATCCTGAATCACTCACTTGAAGAACCACATACTCATAGTTATTTTTTGTTGTGATTGAGATTTCCCCATTTTTATTTATGGCGTCAATGGCATTTTTAACAAGATTGGAAATAATCAGCTCTATACCCTTATCTGGGATAAGTGGTATTTTTTCCAGAAAGTCTTTTTTAATAGTAATATTTTTAAGCAACATCTCTGATTGCAAAGATTCAATGACTTTGTCGATGGAGGAGTTAAGATTAATTCTTTGTAGGGCAGAATGATAATTTCTGGAGCATGCTAAGAGACTTTTTATAATATTGGCCATCCGATTTAGGCCGTATTTAATTTCAAGAAGATATCCACGTACAACTTCGTCATCCTTCAAATGCGCTAGAGACAAATTTGTATAGCGAGTGACCCCATCTAAAGGATTGTTGAATTCATGGGCGATTCCACCAGCAAGCTTTCCTAGTGATGCAAATTTCTCTTGGGTTATCATTTGTTTTTTAAGATGATTTAATTCCTCATTTTCTAAATCCAATTTTTCTTTTAGCGTTTTAAGCTGGACTCTCGATTCTTGATAAAGCTGGATTCGCTGATAGCTGAATGCGATCTGAGTGGAAAGGAAATCCAAAAACTGTAATTCAGCCATATCGAAGGGTTCTCCGAATTTTTTATCTGCAATGTTAATAACCCCGAGCAATCGATCATTAATCATTAAAGGAGCGCAGATGAAAGACGAAGTCTGATAGCTTTGTCTAGATTTAAAATTTTGAAAACGGCTATCTCTGGTAATATCCTCTACCAGAATAGCCTTTCTCATTTGTGCTACTTTGCCTACGACCCCTTCACCTAAACGCTTAATTATTTTTGGGGAGCCAAGGGGGATTATGCCATTAGAGATCTGAAGAACCAGTTCTTTTGTGTTCTGCTGTAAAATAAAAATTGACCCTCGTCTTGCATTCAAAAACTCCATGATTCTCTTAAGAGAACACTCTAAAAGTTCATTGGTATTTTTTTTCTGGTTAATAATCATGCAAAGATTATTGACTTGATCAATAAACGGGCTTCTTAGAAGATTAACCGAATGCTCATCCATAGGAGATTTTAAATCCTTACTTGAGTTTGGCACTTTTTCGGGCTTTTGGGCCGTATTTTCAGGTAGTTCTCGTCGAGAAAGCAATTTTGTGGTATCGAAAACCTGTTTTTGCGATCCGAGAGACTTTTCCGACGACAAATTCGAAAATTTGCCAAACTCAAGTCCTTATATCTTTGCACGATTTACCTGAAGCAGGTGAGATTTATGAAGATTTTAACTAACTTTAATTTCAATATCTTAGAAGCATAAACTATAACATGCGACTATAGTGCTGTCAAATTAAACTTTTGACATTCACGGGACATTCATAAAAATACGGTAGGTAAAAGAATTATTCTACCTACCGTAATTCTGTGACGCTTTTAAGTTTTAAGATTGAGGATAATTTATAGTGATTTTTTTGTTTTTATTTTTTTATAGAGGGCCATGGCCAGCATACCACTCCCAAGAAGGAGCATCGTTGTAGGTTCTGGTTGCTGAAGAGTCGCGATGACTTCTCCTTGTCCTGATTCGCTTGAAGGCGATCCTGTTTCTATTTTGCTTCCAGAAGTTTGCTCACTTACAGATTGGCTGGCTCCTGCTGATGATTCTGCTGAAATTGTCTGTTCCCTTGAGGATTGATCGGATCCGGATCCCGATCCGCCTCCTCGACAACCGCAAATGATCATCAAGATATTCATAAAGATAATAAATCTCAATAACCGCCGCATGTTTTACTCCTCTCTTTTGGGAACCCTAAATTTACTTAATGGGCACCTTGTCCTGTAAGGACAATCCTAAAGGTTCTTAAAAATATTCGCAAATCAGTCCAAAGACAATAATTTTTTATATATAACACATCGTACTTCACTTTTTTACGGACATCAGCTAGAGTTTCATCATATCTATGCCGAACCTGAGCTAATCCTGTAATGCCCGGTCTAACGGTCAGTCTTTTTTCATAATCAGGAATTACTGTCAAAAACTTTTCAACAAACACCGGTCTTTCTGGTCTTGGACCAACGAGGCTCATCTCCCCTTTCAGAACATTAAAGAATTGGGGAAGTTCGTCCAAATGGGTTTTCCGTAAAAATTGTCCTACGGGAATTAACCTTTTGTCATTTTTCTTAGCCCAAACTGGACCCGTGCTTTTTTCTGCATCAATTTTCATGGTGCGAAATTTATAAATTTCAAAAAATTGAGCATATTTGCCCACTCGCGTCTGTTTATAAATAACAGACCCCTTTGAAGTGCATTTAATTAAAACTATTGCCAGCAAAAATAAAGGCGACAAAAGAATAATCCCTAAGATAGATAACATCACATCAACGGTCCGTTTTGTCATCCAGTATGTTTTTCTAAACGTGCTAATCGTCATCCAGGCCAATCCGCTCACCACCATAACTAAAGTTGAAGGCTCCGGAGCAAGAGATTTTGGCCCGTTAAAAATGTGAGAGTCCATTCCTGCTAGTCCTGATGATGTAGAAAAACTTTCCCCAAAAAGTAGGATTAATGAGATCCTCACGGCATACAATAAATATTTCATTGCTTACCTCTTCTCCTTTCATTGCAGCCCGGAGTATAATAAGTATTAAAAATATAGCAATAGCTGTGCCAAAATACACGGTCTTCCGTTTATTTCCCTTAAAATTTATAAATGCTTCTAAACCATTAAATTGTAGTTTTTATGTTTATATGGAAAAATATGGAAATACCTAGATATTCTTGGATGATAATAGAATCAGTAGGATTAATAACTGTTGTATTTAGACAACATGCTATTAATCTGCTCAATTATATTAAATTATATTTAAGGGAGGTGTTTAAGAAGATAGGGGGTGAGTGCGTAAATAAATTCGTGAATCCAATGAATGGCTTCTTTTTTTCTTCTCTCAGTGATATTGGCTGAAAGCCGAATCAAGGCACTGCTATGAGGCCTGCCGGTAAGAATGTTAAAGACCATCTTGATTTGTTGTTTCCAATAATTGGAAAGAAAGGAATTTCCGATTTTAAACCAATAGTAAGCATACTGAGTATTCCCTTTCCATTCTAACAGTAAACGGTTTGCAGAGATTGTCGTTCCTCGATCAATCTGGAGAGAAAGCGGTTTTTTTTCTACAATCGATACCCCGCCTCCCAAGTAACAAATTTCCGGTGGATGGAAGGCCTTACGATTATGCTGAGAATACACCATTAATAAGTAAACTTTTTTCTCTCCAGAGGTATAAATACGAGCGAGGACATTTCTCGTCTCGAGAATTGCATAATCGTCTTCCGACACAGGGACATCCTCACCTTTCCAGTCGCCTATTTGTTTAGGAAAATGATATATGTTTACGGTATCGTTTTTTAAATAAGCATTAAAATACAAATTCCATGATACCAGCCCTCCTATAAAGAGCATCATGAACGTTAAAAAAAAATTTTGACGGGATTCGTTCATTCCAATATTTTAGTTATAGTCCAAAGAAGAAGGAAGGCCAGGGCAAATACCATAAACCCAGATGCTGTGTGCAGAAATCCGGTTATATACCGTGTTCCCCAAATTTCGTTTATCGATGATAAAGCAACTATTCTAAAGACATTGGTCATGATCGCGATAGGAATTGTTGAAAGAAAAAGCAAGATCTTTTTATACCACGGCCCTTTTAACCAATAGGCAAACAAACTCCCCAAGGCCGTTAACGACATTAAAGATCGCAAGCCGCTACACACATCGTCCACCATCACGTAAGCATGCATCATTTTAATAAGACTCCCCTCTCTAAGAGCAGACAAATGCAGAAAATGATTTAAGATATAGGTTGCCACTTGGGCGGCAAAGATTTTCATCGAAAAGCTGATTTCGGTAATTAATATTTCGGGCAAGGGGGTCATAAAGGCCAGGAAAAAGATCGGGAAAAGAATCTGATATAAAATCTTTTTTCCAAAAAACCCTAGTATTAATCCGGAAAGAACAATGATCATGGTGAAACCTGCTATAAAGTATATTCGGAGAAATGAACTGAAAAAGAAAACAAAAACGCCCAGAGCTACCCATAGAATTCCTACCTTCGATGATTCTCTAGGGATGTGTCGGAGTTCGTCCCTTTTTTGCCAAATAAGATAGGCTGTCACCATCGGAATAAGAATGCCATGAGAATAATAAGAATCCCGTGCCCACCAGCGATCCCACATCCAAACCAAAATCGGCGTATACATGAAAAGGTAAGCAATCCCTGAAAGGAATTCTTGATGGTATTTTCGAAATCCAAATCGGATCGTATTGATCATGAGAATTCGAGAAGAAAATTTTAAGGATTGATCACTCCTGCTCGGCAAGGCGGGCCTTCTGCCACGCCACAGCCTGTCTTGCCCCGATAAATCGGACAAACCCGATAAGCGCAGAATAATTTAAAAGACAAAAAACATAGGGAATATAACATAATCGGGAAATAACCTTAAGCCAGGCATTTTTCGGATGCCTCGCCCAATACCCCACCATAGCCATCGTATAAAAAATCATCTGCAAGATCAAAACTCGTTTATAAAAAAATAAGGATAGCAAAAAGAAATTAATTCCCGACAGCGCAATCAGGAAAAAAGGAATCAAGACCCGCAAAAGCTTATGGGAAAGAAGTTGAATAGCAATAGGGCTTTTCCAGAGAAGGAGCATCTCTGGCAACAACATGAAAAGCTGAAAATTTCCATACAAAGTTCTGACTTTTCGAGAATACTCTTCTTGGGGGTCTTCCGCGACCTGATCAAAAACCTGGGCCCTTGCCTCGAAAACGGCCCGATACCCCCTTTGAATAATCTTTAAAGGAATATACATATCATCGAGGATGACGTTCTCGGGTGCAATGGGATATAATTCTCGACGGATGGCATAAAGGGCCCCCGTGGCCCCCAAGATAGAATGAATTTGGCTCTCCAGGCGGCGTATAAATTTTTCATATCGCCAGTAGAGGCGTATCCCTTGGCCTGTACCTTCTTGACTTCCCGCAAAGATCAATTCTCCGCTTACAGATCCCACAAGGGGATCAAAAAAATTAGAGACCAGCTCGTGAATTGCCAGGGGATCTAAAATCTGCCGGGCATCGGTAAAAACAACAATCTCTCCCAGGGCAGCGGGGACCAATTGGTTCAAGATGGAAATCTTGCCTTTTCTAGTAGGATATTCAAACAGCCGTATTTGCGGATTTTGAATGCGCTTAATGATCTCGTTGGTCTGATCTTGGGATCCATCTGATCCAATCAGAATTTCGATTTTCTCTGGGGGATAGTTGAGATTTAAAAGATTATTGATTTTCTTTTCCATCACATCTTCTTCATCACAGACCGACATAACCACGGAGACCATGGGGGTGCAGGGAGATTTTCTTACCGGCTTTGATCTGAGCTTGGCCCAGATTCTCAAGAGCAAAGGGTAGCCAAAGTATCCGTAGAAAATGAGAAACACCAAAAGCCAAAATACAATTTCCACTAAATTTCCCTCCAAGCATGAGACTGTGATTCATAACCCGCAGACTTGCTCCCGATTAACCCCTCAAAGCCTGGAGGCAAAAGCCCCTCTTGTCTCGGATCTGCGTAATGAAAGGCCTTGGTCGACCACACCTCTTTTATAATCACTCCATCGTTGGCTATAACGCTCCCTTGCGTGATGGAGGTGGCGCCAATCTCATCGAACTCGGCTTTCCCATGGGTGTATGTGACCCCTTTGCGAATACCCGATAAAACGGCTATTTCTCGGTATCCTGACCACGCGATGATATTAATAGGGGTGGGGTTCTTTGCTGAGCCCATCTGATTAAAGCTCACCTGGCCTGTCGCGATAACTGTCAAATTTTGCTGATCTGCCCTTTCTTCTTCAATGCCGCTGTCCAGAACAACGACGCTGCCTTTCTCTGGGGCACTCCCTTCCACATAGACAATTCTTTTCTTCTGTTCTAGAAGAGGTTGAGGATTGAGAGTATACGTGTCGTCTCCCTTAATGTAAAGGACTTCTTCTGCAGGATAGGTGTTGACCAGATCCCGATTGAATGCTAGAAAATCATCGAATTCATCCATGACACCGTTGGCATTGGCGTCAGGATACTTTAAGGAGACGAAATCTTCGGATAAATTTTCTTTAAGGTCTTCGACATAGGCACTGGAATGCTTGGCGGTATTTGTAAGCCGGCCGCTTAATCGGATCTTATCATTAAGCGCCAAAGTGACTTTGTGGCCTTTGATTTCTATATCCCCTTTGACCGATAAGGCATGATTGAAGACCTCCGGGGCCTTGGCGGGGAATTCAATCTGGATGCTTCTTTGGCTGCCGTCCACAACACCCGTCGCCGTGACCACCCTTTTCGCTGGCTGAGAGTCATCTTTAGAAAAATAGACCACACCATTGGGATAAACCCATCTTTGAGGATCGCCCTTTTTTTCCTCTAAGATCAAGGGATTGGCTTTAATCCTATGGATGGCGGCTTCCGCCAGCCAGAAGGCGGCGGTTAAGTTTTTATACCGACGGGCATCGCTGAGTTCGCGCAATGTCATCATGGCCAAGCTGGCGGACAAGATCACCAAGACCGACATGGCAAAATAGGCCAAAATTAAAGCCACTCCTTTATTGTTGCGTAATTTTTTCATATGACTCCTCAATAAGTTGCCAATGTTTCCAAAGTTTCCAAGGTTTAGGAAGGCAACCTCGGCAACTTTGGCAACTTTGGCAACATGGGAAACATGGGCAACTTCATTTCCGCAGCGTGATTTTCTCCTGCAGCCGGAAGTTCAGGGTTTCGCTTTTGGATATCTTCTTTTCGGCCCGCAAGGCGATTGCCAGCCGGTCCGTGCTGCTGTAATCAAAGGAAAGATCCGAGATGTCTCTTGCGATAATCCATTTTTGAGCATTATTTTCTCGGATGATGGTGTTAGCTTCTTTTCCGTTTTTATTAAAAGTAAAGGCGATGATCCCGACATAAGGTTTCTTAAAACGAATCGCCACACTTTCGGAATCTTTCGTGATGAGGATCCCCTCGGCTTCCCGCAGGTCTTTGACCATGGCAAAAAGCGCCCAGCGTACCTCCCGCTCCAAGGACAGCTTAGTGTAATAAGTTATCCATGATTTATTTCCTACGGCGAGCACGGTGTAGACTGCCATGATGATCCCGGAGAAGATTCCCACAGCAACAAGAACTTCGACCAGACTCAGGGCCCTTTGAGAACGGAGATTCATTTGGTTATGCTTGTGGTCAGCATGACAGAATTAATACGGGAGTTCTTCTTCCATCTGACTGTCGTCTGGATATCCAAGGGATTGCTTTCGCTGTTGGTAAAACGGACATCGTGTGTCTCATCCGGTAAAGTATCAAGGCCTTGCCTTTGAGCCCATTCGAACCAGTTGGTGGCAAGGATATTCGTCAAGGTTGCACGGGATTGCATCTCTTCTAGGATCTGCTCAGCATGAAGAGTAGCGGTTGTCATATCCGAGGCAAATTCGGCAGACAAAATGGCCTGGGAAAAAAAGAGAAGCACACTCATAATGCCCACGGATAACACAAAAACCGCAATGAGCATTTCCGCTAAAGTGAATCCCTTGTTTGGATTAGATATTCTACTTCGCATAAGCAATTTAATAGAAGGAGGTTACTATTCAGGTACCTTGGCTCGTCGATAAGAAATTTTAGCCTAAAATTTACTCAAATAAGCTCTCGTCGAGAGTCAATTTCCATTAAGATCACCTGCAATCTGGTTCTCGACGGATATGGGTACCTAAGTAGTTACAGAAGGAGAATAAAATCATGGGCCGGCATTTAAATCCTACGTGGATTGCTCTTTTTGACAATGATGACTGCAGCCATCGTCATCGAGGATATTGCCATCATCGCAGGCTTCGGTTGAGGCTTGGAAAATGCCGTTTCCGCAAATCTCGGTGATACAATGGCGGTCGCATCCGTCCCGATCTTTGCGATTGCCATCGTCACATAATTCTCCCGGCTGGAGGATACCATTCCCACAGAGTTCTATTTGACAAGAGGCATCGCATCCATCCCCGTTTCTGGAATTGCCATCGTCACACTGCTCTGTTTTTTGATTGACAGAGCCATCTCCACAGAAGGTCTCTTTTTCTTCCTCCTCCTGCTTTTCCTGTTCTTCTTGCTTTTCCTCTACTGGAATTAGAGCATCCAGGGATTGAAGGGTTTCTTCCAGGGAGATTGAGGAGGCTGGGGAGTCGTCCTGGAGAGTTTGTTTGCTTTTGCTTTCAATGGCCTCTATGAGATTTTTTCGTGATTCGATGGCCTTCTTGACCAAAAGAAACTGTGAGGGAATTTGTTCATTGGCTGATCTCCCCTTGGAATTTTGAGTTAAACCCACGGGTTTAGGGGTTTGCGTTGTTTTTGTTTGATTGGATTTTTTTATGGAAGACTCTTTGCCATAGGAATCAACCGAGCTTGTCTGGGTTGTTGTCTTAGGTCTGAAAGTGTCTTGGATCTTAGGCCCGGGGATCTTAAAGCGCGAAGAATAAGAACCCGTATTACTCCTGCTCCCACCGCCACCGCTGCCACCAGCGACGACCGAAGAACCACCCTTGCCTTTTTCCACTGTCACTTCTGGGAGAGGAGTGGGACTTAGGGGAATAGACGTTATGTTGGATTTCACATTTGGACTAGACTCATTGGCCGGCGGTTTGACAATAGGCTCCTCTTTTTTATCCGTTTGCTCTTGAGGGGGCACGGTATCGGTTATTTTCGGTTGAGGATAAGATGATATTTCCACTTTCGGCGAAGCATCCTCCTGAGGAGGCTGGATAACGGGTTGGAGCACGGGGGCCTCTTCTTTTTTCGGCTCCATCTTGGTTTCTTCCTTTGGGGACTCGATTTTGACTTCTTCTTTCTTGGGTTCTACCTTGATCTCCTCCTGCTTCGGTTCAATCTTGATCTCCTCTTTCTTGGGCTCGATCTTGGTCTCTTCCTTCGGCAGATTGACCAGGGGCTCAGGCGGCTTGGGGGGATCGATGTCCTCTTTCTTGGCCTCAACCTTGGGCTCCTCTTTCTTGGGCTCCACCTTGACTTCTTCCTTCGGCAGACTGACCAACGGTTCAGGTGGCTTAGGGGGATCGATCTTGACTTCCTCTTTCTTAGGTTCAGTCTGGGATGATTGCGAGGGCTGTGACGTTTGAGACGGTTGCGACGCTGGAGATGGCAGAGGAGTTTTGGGCAGCTCTATCTTGATTTCCTCCTTCTTTCCCGATTCCTGGAAATTCACCAAAACAATTTTGGGATCACTGGTTGAACTTGAGGAGCTTGTTGGTGAATTTGTCTGCGGAGGATTTTGGGCTGATGGTAAGCTAATAGGATTCGCTTGCTTAGGTTCCCCCTTTGTTGTACCCGCCGTCGAAGAGTCTGGCTGGGGAAAACGGCTGGAACCGAATTCCAACGCCCCGATATCCCAGGATGCGCCACGATCAAACTCATTGTAATCTAAATTCGATAAACCCGGAATCACCAAAGCCGCGTTGATGGCCGGGCTGCCGGCCAAGAGATCCAGGTTATATTCAGCACCGGAATAAAAGGAAATGATCGGCCCAATCAATTTGGGGTCCGTGCATTTGGAATGGGATTTATCTTTACAATCGCTGGCAAAGTTTTTTGTATTCCATATAATCGAGTAATCATCATTCATCGGCAGACTTCCGCAGGGACCATCGGCATTCCCTGTCCTGCCAGAGGCGTAATACAAAGCCGATAAATCTTTGCCGTCATTAAACTCGATTCCTCCTAAAAAGATATTGTTTCTGGAGGTAAAAGTCTCTTTCCCAGTGCATTCGGAACCTGAAGACAAAACGATCACATCGCCGTTCCCTGTGATGGTGCTATTGAGGAGATTGACTTTTGTTCCTGCTCTAAAAGCAGCAGCGATGCTGCTTCCCGCGGCCCGGCAGTGGTTAAAGGTCGCCGACTTCCAAGTGAAGGGTTGGTTTTTGAAGTACCCACAATTGCCAACGATGAGTGAGTTTTCGATAACCGTGTCTGCCGAGACTTTCACTTGATTGCCCGCATTACCCTCAAAGCGGGACCGTTTAATTGTGATCGTGCCGTTTCCATTGTGATAGAGCAAATCCAGGCCATCGGAGACATTGTGGCTGAAATCCACGTTGTGGAAGACCCAATAGCCGCCGGTGGAATGGGTCCCCAGGCCATCCCCGTATCCACCCTGATCCTGACTGTAGCAATTGTAAGGCTGCTTTCCTTGGGCCAGGCCGGCCTGCCCGGGGAGGGGATACGTTTCCCCGCATCCGCTGTAAAGGATTTTGGTCCGGTTAAAAGTCATGGTCCCGGAATTGGAGGATTGATTGGCCCCGATATCGCCATCCCAGCCCACAAAAGAATTATTGACGATTTGGGAATCTTCGATGGTCCAGTCCTTGATCCGTCCAGCATGAATTCCCCGGTACAAACCGTGGATGGCGACGTTTTTAATGAGAACATTGCTGCTATCCGAGGCAGAAATCCCCGTTACTGCCCATTCGCCATAGGGAGGTGCCCCGTCTCTTTTACAAGGTTTAGGGCCGAAGACCTGGCAGTCGGAATGGTCGGTTATGTCGAGACATTGCAATTCCACATTGTTGCTTGCCTGCAGGCTCAAAACTTGCCATATCCTCTCCACGCCAAACAATTGGGGAGGATTGCTACAGTCCGCATCCCAGCCTTTGCCTAAGATTCTTGTGGGACGGGCGGGATCTGGCCCGGAAGGAATCGAGCGCATGACGCAATCCCATGGCCAATTGGGATAACATTTTGAGGTGTCGCCGGTATTGGGAGCACCATAGCCTATTTTATATTCCCCCAACCCAATAATGAGAGTATCCCCCCCTTGTAGTTTCGTCGGATTATTTCCGATGGGAGCGATGGCCCAGAAGGGATGATTCCAGGCACAGGATTGATTCTTTCCGGAGCCGGGGTAAGGATTATCAGCAAGACCAGTGCATTGGGAGGTCGTCCCACCATCGGGCCGGACGTAGTAGGTGGCGGCATGGGCTAAATTTGTTAGGAAAAGAGTCCACAAAAAAAGGATCAGGAGGTTTCGTACAATCTTATGCTGGGGGTTTGATGACATGGTTGACCTCATAATAAAAAAACCTATTCTTCTGTTGGGGCTTTACGCAGCAATCTCGAAGAATAGGTATGAATGACCCGTGCTTCAAAAAGGTTAAACCCTTCTGTGACACGTAATGCATTCCCTGTTTTGGCAGCTGGCTGCCTCTCCGAAATTGTTCGGTTTAAGGCCCTGCCCCAACGCTCGTTTCTCTCGGCACCGACGTTCTCTGGGAAATTTATATGAGGTGGTCGGAGTGCCGACTGTAACGTCGGCATCGGGGTCCCGACTTTCCCGACGCCCCGCCCTTGCGGGGGTCGGGACTCCGACCGAGTTCAACGAACGTCGGAGCCTTTTGAATTTAATCAAGGAAACGTCGGGATAGTTTTGCCCCGGCTTCGCTCAAATGCTTTCGCTTTGAGTCCGCCTTCGTCAAATACTTTACGTGTTTGACTTCGGCGGCTCCTGCGTAGCTCGAACAAAAGAGTATTCGAGCGAAGCAGGACCTCGCCGGGCCCCTACTACTTCGCTTTGCGAAGCAAAGCGGTAGGGGGTCTCCGCCTTACGGCAGATTTGCCCTTATCAGTACAGACTTGACAAAAGAGCAATTTTTACTTTACGGTTGGAGTATAACATGAGCCGCGCCCTCTTGTCAAATACCTATCCTCGATGAGATTTAATAAAATCAAGGGGCTTTTCTTTTGCTCGTTTATAGTCCTTAGGAGGGATGTTGTTGAGAGATCGTCACTTCCCTAAAAGATGCTCTCTTAAGCCATCATAGGCCCTCGGCCCTAAAACTTTTTTTGCGAGACCTTTCATCGTCTTCCCGCACACATCCCCCAATGGCTGATGCCCCAACAACGCCTCCTCAAACCGCCTTAGCGACCAGGAGCCTTTGACCGGCATACGTCCGATACAATTCTTATAAGGAAGAAACCCATTCTGGGAAACGAAGATATGCGAGTAGCCGATCTCACGCGCCATATCCACAATCTGTCTATTAAAAAACCCCCGGGGGGCCGAGAAATACGCCACCTTCACCCCTAAGGATTCTTCCAAAATCTCCTTGGATTCCATAAACTCTCTTTGAAGCTCCTCTTCACTGCGGTTTAAAAGGATCTCATGATTTAATCCGTGCGACCCGATCGTCATGCCTCCTCTGATAAGCTCCTTGAGCTGCGGCCAATCCATGTATCCTTTTTGTCCAATCCGGTTGACCGTGACGAAAAAGAGAGCCGGAAATTGATGCTGCTTTAAGATCGGATAGGCCTGCGTAAAGTTGTTCATCTCTCCGTCATCGAAGGTCAAGATAACTTGTTGTGCCTGCGTGTCTTCAGCCGGTGAAACGCCAACAGTAACATGATATTTCTTTTTTTTAATAAGTCCCATCTGTTGTTGAAAATTTTCTGCGGGAACATCATAAAGGCGAGCTCCCGGCTCGCGATTTTCCGGAATTTCTGACGGATTCTCCGGTGTGCCATGATACATGAGGGCGATGATGGGCTGGGGTCGTTTTTTCATCTTAATGAGTCAAACCTCTGGCTTTTCCTGATTGTTCTGCCACATATTGATTCCATTCTTCGATCGTTTTGGCGATCGTGTCCCGGACCCGATAAAGCACTTGACTGTCTTTGGTGAAATGATCTATCCCTAAGGCCAGTTCTTTGTCAATGGCCAATAAAGCTTGGGTCCGGACATAAAGGGGATAAGCCCCCTTGGGATCGAACCCCAAGGGAGGGCCCATCTTCTCCACTTCCCTCATTTTTTCTTTCAACAGCGACAAATACTCATAATCTTCCATCCCATCGCGGAAGAGCTCACTGCGGATGGAGCCTAGGGGTCCGTTTTCTCCCGGATAGAATAAAAGTCCGTTACCATTTTGCGCCCAATCGGTATTTGCGGCGCTTTGAAAAGGATCGACCTTTGGCCACCAATTCACACACCAGTAGAGGAATCCTGTGATATTGTACTTCCAGCACAGCCAGGGCACAATCCGATAATCCATCGAATCAAAATCCATGGCCAGGTTGGGCGTCGAGTAGCCACCCGGGCCGGAAATATACATCCAGATTTCCATGCCTTTTTCTCTTAATGCGTTTATCTTCCGTTCATCAAAATGGTCGATCTGAAAAGTCCAGATATCGATATCCTTTCCCCAGTCCGGGTCGGAGTGTGGATCCCAGAAGCCGTGGTAGCAGACCATGTTTTTTAATCCCGGATAGGCCCGATGAATCATCGAAGAGATTTTGGCGACCCGGGGATCGCCGATTGTCCCTTCATCCCAGGTGTAGATGTAATGCAGGGAAAGTAAATTGTGCAGTTTGAGGTTTTCTCCGTAACTGCGGTACACTCCTAACAATCCTTCAATCTCACTATCGCTCTGGGGCCAATTGTTGTTGAAGGTGCCTCCCTTTCTCCCAACGGAAAATTGCGTTAACCCAAACCAGCGGTAACGATCCAAGCGGGATAAATCCTCGGGAGAAGTTGGGTCAATGTTTAAGACCGGATTCATTCGGGTGCGGAGCATCTCGATTAGGAATTTGTCGTTGAGTTCGTCGATACGGCTTTGATAGGCTTGATCGTGTTCCTGTTGGCCCTGTGGATACCGGGCCCGGGTGATGTGTCCGTAAAAGTCAAAGGCGGTTCTAAGGTGGCTGGTCTGGGGAAGAACAAAATCATAAACCTTCACGGAAAAAGGGATTTGTTTTAGCAGGACGGTTTGGCTCTTTAGGTAAATCCAGCCCTGGTAATCTCCCGCGGGCGTCTTGGGAGGGATATAAACCGTGACCCAGAAAGGCTGAACCCTTTGAGCTGGGATATCCATTCTTTTCTCTGGTAAAAGAGGATCCGGCCAGGGCCCCACGAACTTGACCGGATAATAAGGCCGGATCGTGGGGACATATCCCACCACCCGCCAGGTGACGTTCGCCCCATCGAGGCGTGCGCCAGAGGGCCCGTTGACCAGATCGGATATTTCCAGGCCCACAGACTGGAGAGGTTCTCTTCCGCTGGCGACGGCAATTTGAAACGATTCGTATTCGTTGCCGGCCAGGGCTAAATCCGCTAAGTTACGAAACCGTGGCTCTACCAACGTCTGGCCATCTTGGAAGATCCGCTCCAGGCTGGAGGCGACAACGATACGCACACCCTGAGCGTCTGAAAGGACTTGGCTCCAAAGCCTTGTTGTGTCGTAGCGTTTGGGTTGTTTGATCTTTCGGTAGGTTTTGTAAGCGGCCCAGGTGCCTAAGGACAGCCCACCCAGGACGATGGCCACGGTTACGATCAAGGATAGCAAAGAAACCGATCGTTTAGGATTGTTGGACATGAAGTTCCTCATACAGAGAATGGATTTTGCGGCCGATGGTCTTCCAGTCGTACTGTTGACAAACCAGCTTGCGGGCCTCTATCCCGAGACTGTGCCGTTTCTCAGACGTTTCCAGTAGAGATACAACCTCATCGGCAAACTCTTCCGCGGAATCCGCCAGCACGATGTCTTTATCAGAGGTGTAACCGATTCCTTCGGCGCCCAAGGAAGTGGAGACCACGGGCTTGGCCATGGCCATGGCTTCCAAAATTTTTAGTCTGGTCCCGCCCCCTACGCGGATGGGGCAGACAAAGATTTGGGATTTCGCCAGAAAGGGCCGCACATCCTCGACCTTGCCGGTCACCATAATCCTGGAATCCTGAGCAGCTAACGCCAGCAAAGAGCTGCTCGGGGATTTGCCAACGACGTAAAACGTCAGCCGGGGTTTGACCTTCCAGATCAAAGGCAAAATCTCTTTACAAAAATACAGCACGCCATCGCGATTGGGCCACCAATCCATTGAGCCGGTGAAGATGAGGGATTCGTCAAACTGACGACTGACGACTGACGACTGACGACTAGATTCTCTAAGCTTTGGGCTCTGAGCTCTGGGCTGAAAATACTCCGTATCCACTCCGTTGGGAACCAGATGCACGGCTGTCCTCTTCATCCCAAGTTTAAGCAAGCTTTTCTGGTCATCCTCCGAGACCGCCCAGCACATGGAGAACTCCCCCAGACGCCGGGATTCAAAATTTTTCATGGTGCCAGCCTGATGGGTCAACAGAAACCTTTTGATTCCCGATGGCTCTACCCTTGCGCAACGCTCCAAAATCTTGTGCTCCACATTGTGCCCATCCAGGACACTGAGCGCCCCATTAAAACAATGCCGGTACTGCGCCATGTGGACATGGTCCACATGAACCGCGTCAAACGACTCTTGCCGAATCAGATATTGGATGTGTTTCCTCATCTTTAAGGAATGGTATTTCGCCACCGATACCGGCATCTGACGAAACAGCGCCTGGAATAAGACTCCCCACCCCCCTTTTTTCTTAGGCACGAGGGTCACCGAGATGCCTTCCTTTTCCAGCTCTTTGGCCATTTCAGAATCGTTTTCCTCGAAGGAAAAGCACACAAGATGCACTTGAGCGCCATGCCTAAGCTGCCGGAGGATGTGCAAAGTCCTGATCTTGCCGCCGGTGTCGGCCGGCAGGGGAAGGCGAGGAGCGAGAAAAAGGATTTTTTTCATATCTCCTCATAAAGCCGTTCGTATTTCTCAACCATGTGCTCCAAGGAATAATGCTTTCGGATGAAATCCGAAGCCTCCCGGCCCATCTCTAAAAAGAGACTTCTGTCTTTAACGACCCGACCCAGGACCTTGACCAATCCGGTGACATCCCCCGGTGCGACAAGAAATCCGTTTTTGCCGTGCCAAATGATTTGCGGGATCCCTCCCACTTTTGTGGCCACAACTAGACGGGCACAGGCCATGGCCTCCAAAAGCGATAGAGGCACGCCTTCGGTTAAGGAGGTTAAGACAAAGATATCCAGAGCCGGGTAGAGGGATGAGATGTCATCGATTAAGCCGGTAAAAAGGATGTGCTTCTCTAAATTTTTGTCCCGGACCAAGGCTTTCAAATAAGTCTCCTCTGGGCCATCGCCCACGATCAGAAATTTAACAAGGGGGAACTCTTTTTGGATTTGGTCAGCCGCTTCGATCAACATCGCTTGATTTTTTTCGCGGCTCAGGCGCCCCACCGTGCCGATCACGGCTTCTTCGTCCGAGATCCCATAACGGCTCCGAGCCGTTTTTCTTAAAACCGGATCATAGGAAAAGCGGTTCACATCCAGGCCGTTTGGAATCACCTGTCTTTTTTGCGCCTTCAAATCCGGCAGGATGTTCTCAGCCACAACAACCACCCGACGAAAAAATGCCTTTAAAAGCCACCTGTCCAGTTTTTCATACCAACGGACCGGCCGGGACATTTTTGTGTATCCATGGACCGTGGCGAGGAGGGGAACACCGTTTCCAGCCGTTGCCAGCAATCCCATAAGATCGGATTTGTAGTTGTGGGTATGGACAATATCAATTCGGTTTTGCCGGATAAATTTCTTTAGTAGCCGGCTGGTCCTCCAATCCCATCGTCCCCGGCTTTTAAATAAGGCGGTCTTCAGCCCCGCCTCCCGGGCCTTGTGGACAATCTCCAGATGAGGATTTCTCTCATCTTCGATGGCACCGATCATGGGGATAAATTTCCCGTGGTTCAAATGACGGGCCAGTGACAGGGCCACCCGCTCTGCGCCGAAAAAGCCTCCGCTGCTTATAAAATGTAAAACTTTTTTTATTAAAAGGGCCTGATAAAAATTTTCGTATTCCCTCATCATCTGAGGAATGGTAAATTCTTTCTGGGCTCTTTGTCGTGCGTTTTGGCCCATGCTTTGTCTTTTCTCGGGATCCTCAATGAGTGTGAGCAAGGCCTCCTTTAAGGCCCGGGAATCGCCGGGGGCCACCAAAAGGCCATCCACCCCCTCCCGGATGAGTTCGGGATTGCCGCCCACACGGGTGGCGACCACGGCCTTGCCGGCCGCCATGTATTCTAAGATGGCGTTGGAGGTGCCTTCGCTCAAAGAGGGCAACACACAGATATCCGCGGCCTCGATAAAACGCGAGACATCTTCGCGTTTTCCAAGAAAAAGGACATGCCTTTCCAATCTCTTTTTTCTGATGATCTCTTGTAGCTTTCCCCCCATTTTGTCTTCACCAATCAACGCCAATCGGACCCGCGGATGGTCTACCACGATCTCCGGCAAGGCCTCGATGAGATAGATATGCCCTTTGACTGGCCGAAGATTCGCCACATGCACAATTAAGGAAATGGGGTCACACCCCATTTCCCCACTTGAGGGAAATGGGGTGTGACCCCATTTTATTGGTGATTCCACGCCGTTATAGATCACCTCAATCCGCTCCGCGGGGATTCCCTCTTCTTTCATCATCCTCTCTTTTACGGCACCGGCCACCGCAATGAAGGTGTGCACCCAGCGGTTGATCAACTTGTAGGCGCTTCGATGAATGGGCTTGCGGCAGAACCCCATGTCCCGCCGGTTCGACACAATATGACGGACTCCCGCCCAATGCGCCCAGAACGTGCCCCAGATATCTGATCCGAAATGATAGGTTTGGAGGATCTGGATGCGGTTGGCTTTGAGAAACCGCATAAAGCGGAGGCCCTGCACCATCCCCGAGATCCCGTAGATTCTCACCACGCGGAAAACCTGGAATTCGCAGCCCGCCTCCCGCATCAGCTGTTGGGTGGACTCACAGATAGGATTCAGGCTGAGAACGAACACTCGATACCGTGAAGGGTCAAGATGAGAGATGAGCTGGTAAATCTGCTTTTCTGCCCCGGCCTGGAGGTCTTCCAGGACGTCGGTGAGCAATGCTAGGCGGATGGGTTGAGTGTTTTTCATATGAATATAAAATGTTGCTAATGTTTCCAAGGTTTCCAAAGTTGCCGAGGTTACCTGATTCATCCAACATTCTTAAAGTTGCCCTTAAGTTGCCCAAGGTTACTGATTGATCCGACAATTTGTTGTTGGGTTAAGGCTTTGCAACCTCAAATAACCTTTCTGCAACCTCAAAAGGGCAACCTCGGCAACCTCGGCAACATGGGAAACATAGGCAACTTTATTTTACTTAGCATCTAAAAGGGGAACACCCCGCACATAGTTGCGTGACAACCGCTGGCCATAACTCCGGTATTTGTGAGTCCTCCCTTTACCATTACCATCTGGAGGGATTTTTTTATTTTGACTCTCCTCTCGATTAATCAAAATCATCCGTCCCACCAATCCCGCAAAAATCCACAGATACCCTCCCATCTCCAGATACGTCCAGCGGTCCCCAAAGGTGTTGTTGACCATGGCCACAATCACCGCCAAGGAGAATCCTAATCCCAACGCTTCGGAGAGATCGTCTTTGCCTCTTCGATAGAGTCTCCATCCCATGCTCATCATTTTCCAGACCAGGATAACGAAAATCGCCAATCCGATGATCCCTTGTTCCACCAGGACTTTCAGATAGATGTTGTGCGTATCGCCTAGGACGAATCCCATCCGCCGGAAAACCCCGAAGCCAATCCCCAGGAAGGGTTCCTGTTTCCATAAATCGATGGCCTGTTGCCACACCAAAATCCGGTTGCCGGCCGAGGATTCCAACTGGCCGTAGACATCGCGGGTCATTTCGATTCTTTCGATGACTTGATCGGGAAGAAGGCTTTGCCAGAATAAAATAAGAAAAACCAGGGGAACAAAAAGAAAGTTGCGTTTGATTAAAAAAAGCAGAGTTAATCCTACGACCATCCCGAGGTAGGCCCCCCGTGAGTATAAAAATAAAATGCAATACGTGTTGAGCATGATCAAGACGAACAGCCCGAGCCGTTGAAATTTATTTTTAATGGAAAGAAATCCGCTCAAAAGGACAATGGTGATCTGATTATAGAAGGCCGCCACTTCATTGGGCCCCAGGAAGACAAAGGTGGCGTTGATCTTGTCGCGGGAAAGAAGAGCGTGGTACCACGATATTTGATTGATCGTGTAATAGTCCATAATGAGGAGAGCCGCCCCCATAACGAAGATGACTTCTTTGACCTGTCTTCGGGTCTTGACCACGTTCATTGTGAGGAAAAAGAACACAGCCAGCAAGACGTAGTTTTTCCAGTCTTGGACCCGGTCATCGGAGAAATCAAAAGGGGTAAAGTATCCCAGGGTCATATAACCTTTGAGGAGCGAACAGTACGTATAGATGATCAGGACCCACGCAATCCCTTGAAGAGAGCTCCCGTTTTTGAACTTGTCGCGATGCCTCATCTTATTAATGAAAATCCCAAGAATGAGACACGCGATCAGGAGATCATTGATGTCCTTGCCTAAAGGGAATACCGTCAGGCGCTCCACGACGTTTCTAAGCGGCAAAAGAAAGGTCAGGAAAAGAAACGGCCGAAAGGTGCGGCCCGAGGCTGCCATGACGCAGCACAGCAGGGCCGCAACGTAGATAATCAGCGGAGCTATATTTTTAAGGGAGGCTAGCATTTTAAAATTTTGATCAGCCTATCAGGTTGCCTTTGTTTCCAGTGTTTCCGAGGTTGCCGATGTTAATTTATTTACGTGACATTTTTAAGGTTGCTTAATGTTGCCTGATGTTGTCTTTTCCAACCTTTAGTAACTTCAGGCAACATCTTGAAAGGCAACCTTGGTAACTTTGGCAACATAGGAAACATTGGCAACTTTATCTTGCCTCTTTACGAGGTTTGCTTTGAACCCTCGCCGGCACCCCCACAACCGTCGCCCCTTCCGGAACATCATCGATCACGACCGAATTGGCGCCGACACGGGCATGATTTCCCACGCGGATCGCCCCCAAGACTTTTGCCCCGGTGCCGATGTACACACCATCGCCAATCACCGGCACGCCAGAATCTCCCAGTCCTCTGGTCCCAATGACGACGCCCGGGCCAATCGAGCAGTTCTCTCCCATCACGACATCGCTATGGAGGATGATTCCCCCAAAGTGGCCTACGTACAGTCCCCTCCCAATCTGAGCGCTGGCCGGAAGCGAGATGCCGGTCGTCATCTCAATCCATTTGAAGAGCAAAAACACCTCAAGACGCAGGAGATGAGAGATCAACGGAAATTTCAAAGCCTGCGCCCACCGGCCGAAACGATACACCGCCAACGCCCAGATTCCCTGCTCGAAGAAAAGGTATATCCGGTCTTGTCTCCGGCTATTTCGAAGATACCGGCGAATGTCTGCTGTGAAATTTGGGAACATCATGGTATAAGTTTCCAACGTTTCCATCGTTTATGCTTTGTTTGGACAAAGCAATCTCAAAACATTCTCTTTCGTAAAGACCTTCATGTCCAACGGATTCTCCAGGAAATTCACCACATCGCGGTGCACCTTCCGCCAGTCGGCTTTATCCACCACTTGATAGAGGAAATCCCGCCAATTGTCTTCCCGCGGGATCTCCTTTGTCCATCCCGTTTGCGTCAAGGCATTATGCAGCAACCGAATGTTGGGTTTGATATCCCTCCAGCGGGATAGATACCATCCCAAATCAAAAAAGTCCCGGCCTTTGGTGTATTTGCGGCTCAGCAAAGCAGACACTTTGCCGGCAAAGAATGACGGAAGATCGAAGGTCAAAAAGGCAAGCGGAAAATATTTGTTGATGATTTGTATTTCGAGCCGGCTGCCCTCAGGCGGGTTGGTATCAATTTCGATCTTGACCGATAATTTCTGTTTTTTTAACGGGGAGAGACCTGCTTCATACAGCAGTCCCTCGAACTTAACAAAGGCCGATTGAACCGTTTTGACTTCATTGTAAGTCACCGAAACGTTGTAGCCGGCCAGATCCAATTCCTGCTTGAGCTTCTTGATGAGCTTGACAAAAGACAATGTCCTGCCTTGTACATGGGAAAAGTCCAAATCCTCGGAAAAGCGAGGCAGATTGTGCAAAAACCGCAGGGCCGTTCCTCCCCAAAAAGCCGTTGTTTGAAAAATCCCGTCATCATGGAGAATCCTTAAGACATAGGCCTGCAGATATTCCCGCATCGTATTGAGCCTGACCTGGGATCCTTCCTTCGCGCCCGTCAGCTCTAGGAGGTAGTCTTTCATAAAGTTTTCTCTTTCTTTTTATAGGCCAGGACATAATCTTTAATCATGGCAGCGGATTGTTCCATACGCGGTTTGCCGAAGCGCCTGGCGTATTCCGATAATTTCCGCAGGTTGATTTTTTCGACATTTTGCAGGCGCAATTCCGCCAGATAATCCATCGAGACGTCCACATGCCTGAAATAGATCAGATCCAGAATGGATTTTTCCGGCTCCGCCATAAAAGCT
This sequence comes from uncultured Planctomycetales bacterium, assembly GCA_964620805.1. Classification (GTDB taxonomy): domain Bacteria; phylum Omnitrophota; class Gorgyraeia; order Zapsychrales; family JAHFFX01; genus CAZUJQ01. The sequence continues at coordinate 25,185 of CAZUJQ010000002.1, forward strand.
GTTTGCTTTCTGACCTCCAGGGAATGATATCCCCAAAAAAGCGACTGCTGAATGTGCCGGTAATCAAAAATCCCCACCGGGGTATTAAAACGGCCCTGGCGTTTCGTGGTGACCGCCGTATAAACATTTACAGCCTCCGGAATCAGATTGTGAAATTCCAAGGCCTTCTCTAAGCTGATGTAGGAAGGCCTCTTCAGAAGGCTGGCGACAGCCGGCTCGAAGATTTCAATCCCTCGATAAGGTTCGGCAAGGATATAAATCCCCCGCTTTAACTGGATCAACTTGCCGGCCTTTTCCCAGCGGCTGATTTGAACCTTAATCGCATCCGGCTTGAGGGCCCCGGCTGAAAGAATCTGAGTATTGATAACCGGCAGATGCTTCACCTGTGAGATGAGCTCAGCAAAGTCCATGGCGTTAATTTAACATATTTGTTAATTTAATGCAATAGTAATTCCGAGCTGCCCACTTCAAGCCCTCTCTCAAGTCCTCACACGCAAGAGCGATTTCCCCAGGTTCATCCATGCCCAAAATGAGAACGGCGCATGGGCGATGGCCTGGCGGTAATTCTTCTTAGCCCCTGCAAAATCATGGGTCAAAAGAAATTCATCCCCCAAATCCCGATAGATCTTGGCCAGGGCCTTTTGGCGTATCGCTTCTCGGGGCCCGTTTGCGGGGCAGAATTTGTCAACCACGTAAAGCCGGGCGCGAAGCATCTTTTCCTGATTGCGGCTCATGCTGGAGGCGCTGACCCGGTAGAGCGCCAGGACCTTGTCAATATAGCGGACTTTGTGCCTTTGAGAAATCCTCAGCCACAGCTCGCGGTCTTCACAACCCAGTCTCGCCAGATTCGGGTCAAACATTCCCACCTCTTCGCAGCATTTCTTTCTGAATAAAACAGTCGGGCAGGAGATGTGTGCCTTGCGCAGAAAGATGTTCTCAAAAATATATCCCGACAAATGCCGCGCCTGGCGCCGGGGCGTACTGAGTATTTCTCCTGTCTCGGAAATCCAGGTGATGTTGGCATGCGCGATGCCTGCCGAGGGATCGGCATCCAGGGCCTTCACCGTTTCTTCCAGGCGGGTCGGCAGCCAAACGTCATCGGCATCCAGTAGCGCCAGAAATTCTCCCCGCGCCTGCCGGATGCCGGTATTCCGCGCGCAGGCCAGCCCCTGGTTTTCTTGATGGATGTAGCGGATTCTGTCCGCAGGAGCGCTTCTATAACGTTCCACGATTTTTCGTGTATCATCGGTCGAACCATCGTCAATGACGATGATTTCCCAATCGGTGTAGGTTTGTTTTAATACACTTTCGATGGCTTGCGCGATCGTGCGTTCACCGTTATAAACTGGCATTAAGATACTGACTTGGGGCATTGGCGTTACTCGTAAGTATCATTGCGACCCCGCCGTAGTTTGGCGGGGGAAGCAATCTTTTTACAATTTATCCCATAAATCTCCCCATGTAGAAAACGCTGGTATAGGCTTCGTTCTTCTTCGCTCTCAGCCAAAGGCTGATCCGCCTCTGGCAGAAAATGTTCTTGCGTTTGCCCGCCCCGGCTATCGTGACTAGGCGGGCCAGGGAGCTTCGAAGGAACGATTCCTACGAAGCTCAAACATGAAAGTATTCGAGCGGAGAATAAAAGATTGCTTCGTCGCTTCGCTCCTCGCAATGACACATTCCTCGCATGACACATGGAGAATAAGCTCAAGCGAGATTGTCTGTTGGGACATCCGCTTTTGTCCATCCCAATTTCCATAAGAGAAACTTGAGCACATAAAAAAACTGCGCCGCGTAAGGTTTCAGGAAACGGTACGGCAGGGAAAATCTTATTCTCTCTGCCTCTTGCGGCCAGAAGTGTACGCCGATCCAGGGGAGATTTAAAACCGCGAGAGCGTAACAACGCGCCGCCTTTAGGTACTCCCGTATCCGAGAATAGAACATCCCGAATCGGTAATAATTGACAGCCCGGAACTTCCTGTATTCCGTCCCCCTCAGACGGCTGCGGATGACCGGTTTATCCAGGATTGTCAAATGGTCTTTGAGGTGAAGGTCCAGGCCTTTGCTGAAGTTCCCGGGGTGCCTTCGAAACTTTGCCAAAGGGCGATTGGTGTACTCAAAACGGTATTTTGTAGCAATACGGATCCACAAATCGTGATCCTGGTTGGTCAGAAGACTTTCATCGAAATGGCCCATTTCCTCGGAGACTTTTCGGCGGATGACCACCGTCAAGTGCCACACGAAATTGTCGAAAAGGAGGCTCTTAAACGATTGTTCCCGATACCTCCCATCGACCGAGGTTTTGTAAATCTCGCTGTTGGCGTCCATGAAATAGGTTCCCGCACAAACAAAGGCAACGTCAGGATTCTGGTCCAGAACCGCTACCTGCCGTTCCAGCATGTCGGGCATCAGGGCATCGTCATTGCCGAGGATCACGTAATATTCGCCCTTGGCGTGACGCACGCCGGTATTCATCGCCCCCGGTGGCCCCAAATTCTCCTGGTAAATGTACCGAATCCTGTCGCCGTATTTTTTCAAGACCTCAGCGGTATGATCCGTTGAGCCGTCATCGACAACGATGATTTCATAGTCTAAGAAAGTCTGCGCCAGGACGCTGTCGATCGCCTCACAGATATAATGAGGCCGGTTATACGTTGGTATTATGACGCTGACTTTGGGCATGGGGCGATCACTCACTTTGAATATAAGTTGCCGATGTTTCCAAGGTTTCCGAGGTTGCCAAGGTTACCCTATTCATCTGACATCCTTTAAGGTTGATTGAGGTTATCTATGAGGGAAACCTCACGTAACTTTAGGCAACCTCTAAGAGGCAACCTTGGTAACTTTGGCAACATAGGAAACATCGGCAACCTGATTGTCGGCTTCTTTTATTAGACGCCGCCCCCAAACGCCTTGATGGCCTCCTGATAAGCCTTAAGCGATTCTTCCACTAATTTTTGATAGGAATAGGCTGTCCGGACCTTCTTTAACCCGTTGGCAGCCAGTTTAAGGCGTAACGCCTCATCTTGCAAGAGACGCAGGATGGCCTTCGCCAGCATCATAGCGTCCCCGGGATTAACCAGCAGGCCGTCTTTTTCGTGATGAATCAATTCTTTTAAACCTCCAGCGGTGGAAGCGATGAGGGCGCACCCCGAGGCCATCGCCTCCAGGGCGCTTAAGGGCAAACCCTCATCGTAAGAAGGCATGATCAGGATGGAACTTTTTCTTAACCAAATTTTAAGCTGATCCGGTGGCAATGTCCCCAGATATTCAAAATTTTTTGCTCCTATGGCTTCCCGCAGCATTTGACTGTTTTTCTTTCCATCAGAGGAGAAGGCATCAGCGCCCGCGACCGCCAATTGGACGTCAGGGAATTCTTTAATGACCAGGGGCAGGGCTTGGGCCATCACATCAATGCCTTTTCTTGGAATCAATCGACCGGCAAACAGGATCTGGCAAGGATCTTTTTTTCCATTGGGAGAGAAAATTTGACTATCAACCGCGTTATAAATGGTCTTGATATTCCGATTAATCCTCCAGACCTGCTTTACGAAATCCGCCGTATCCCTAGAGACCGCCGCCAAGCCATCCGCCTTAAGCAGGGTGTCCCGCTGCATGGCCCAAGAGATTCGCTCCTTTAAGCTCAAGGTGGTTGAAATGGGGTCACACCCCATTTCCCTGCCTAACGTTTCCTGGGTTGGAAATGGGGTTGGAAATGGGGTGTGACCCCATTTCCTAGACCATCCGTGCAGGCGAAAAAAGACCGGAAGGCGATTGTGGCGCCGGGCGTAAATAAACCCTTGCCGGAAATAATCGAAAGTTTCCACGATATCCAGGGCATATTCCGCTTGGACGGACTCGATTTTCTTCGCCACGGCTTTCGAATACCGCAAATCATTCAAGGGAAGAAACCGCTCAATCTTCCAGACCCCCGGGAAGAGATCGTCATCAAAGGGGACGTGGTGAACAAAAATATTTTGTCCCAATCGGCCGCGGTTTAAATCCCCTTCGTCCTGGCAAAGGATATGGACGGAGTGCCCCGCCTCACTCAAGGCCCTGGCATAATGGGCCGTGAAGGTCTCGATCCCGCCGGAATCTTGGTGAAAATTTCGACACAAAAGACAGATGTTCATCGGACTCCCCATCTCTCTCTTACTCAAGGGATTCAATCAAACCGGGAAGACCCGTAAATGTGACCTGAGTCCCTGCGTATTTCCTAGAGAACGTTCTATCTACATCCTGGGCCACAACAAAAACTTTGGCTTCAGGATATTGATAAAGAAAGGCCTCTAAGTTGTGACCGTCAAATTGATTAGCTTTCCATTTACATTCTATGGCAATAGGGCTAATGACCTTTCCCTTATTAGGAATCACAAAGTCTATCTCGTGGCCTCGCTTGTCACGCCAGTAATGAATCTGGCGCTTATAAAGCTTCGCTAGAATTTCATTAAGAACATAATGTTCCCACAAAATCCCCAAGTCCTGTTCCCGTAATTCGTACCATCCGCGGTAATAACAGACAAATCCTGTATCAAATCCATACACCTTGGGAGCTGAAATAATCTCGGTGGGACGATGAGAACTAAAAGGATGAACAATGTGAGCTACAAATGTCATCTCCAGAACCTTAAGATAATTGGTAATCGTGGTCCGACTCACCTCACAGGGAGCCGTAAATCGTGTGGCTTCAAAAATGCTCCCGCTTTGGGCCATAATCAATTCGATAAATTTTTGAAAAGAATACTTTCGCTCCAACCGAAACAATTCTTGAATGTCCTTAGCCCAGTAAGCATCCATCCATTCCTGAAAATCAGCTTCTGGAAACTCCTTGGATAAAAGAAACGGTGGTAACCCCCCTCTTAATAAGCGAAACTTGAAATCCTTGATTTCGAAATCCATCAGATCTTCATTAATAGCTGGAGCCAACCATATTTCCTTCTTTCTTCCTGACAACGTGTCTTTAAATTTTGAAGACGCGCCCAGAGTCGAGGAACCTGTGGCCAGAATTTTGATTCCCGGATAATGATCGGCAGCGATCTTAAGAAGCTGGGCTGGATTCTCATGCCGGTGAATCTCATCCAACACAATACGCTCCCCCTTATTCTTAAAACTTTCCAGGAATTCTTCCGGATCTTCCATGAGGCGGCGTACCCGAGGCAACTCGCAATCGAAATATTCAACGGTATCCAAACTTTTAGACAAATACGTCTTGCCTACACGTCGGACTCCGGAAAGCCAAATCACTGAGCGCGTTTGCCATGACTTTTCTATCTCTTTGACCCAGTAGTTTCTTTTTACCATTTGTATATATAATATCATTTAGTAGCACTAAATGATATTATAAATTTTTGTCGTATTTCCCCAGGAAGTTTCCTATTTTCCTACGTCTTAGTAATAGAAAACGCTGGTATAGGCTTCGGAGAATTATTCCTACGAGAATATTCTACGAAGCATATACTATCGTTTCTATTGCTTATGCGAAGTAGAATAAAGAGGAACCAAGATAATATCTATGGTGTGCCCGCTCAGAGCCAAGGCTTTAGCCATTTCACAGGTGAAGGTTTCAATCCCTCCCGAATCTTTATGAAAATTTCGGCATAAAAGGCAGATGTTCATGGGGCTCCTAGTATTTTCACTTTAGTTCCAATATAAAGTTTCCGATGTTTCCAAAGTTTCCGAGGTTTCCAATGTTACCTCATTGATTCGAGATGCTTTAAGGTTGCTTAACGTTGTTTCAGGTTAAATTTCATTCTTTCCGGGTGTTGTCCATTTACCTTTATTGGACGACTTGTTCATGGACTTAAGGTATTGATTACTCATGTAAAGAGCGCTTTTACATAGTTTGGTCAATTGATCGTGTTCTTGAGGATTGATTAGCTTATCTTCCAAGCAATCATCAATATCTCCGCTTAATTCTTCCAAGGATCCTTGGCTTATGCGTATGGCCTTCAGAAACTCGGCTAAACTTCCTCGGCTGTAGCCCTCCCTGATATTCTGCTTTGCTGAGCGCGTCGCGCTTCTCATCTCACTGACAAGTCTAATATGGCTTTTTTCAAATCGTGTTATGATAGCCGCAACTAACTTGCGAAGCTCGCATATGTCTTGATAAAATTTGAGCTTTTCGTATGGTCTTGCTGGCATCTGCAACCTCACATAACTTCTTTGCAACCTCCAAGAGGCAACCTCGGTAACTTCGGCAACATGGGCAACATCGGCAACCTCCTTTTACAGGCTCCTCATATATTCATGAATATTTAAGGCATAGGGCTAAATAATCAATAACATGAACTGCCCTTGGGGTCAGGGTGAATATGTTTGAACGCTAGCGTTTCCCTCTCTTTGTGTTGGATTTTCCACTGAGTTTTAGGGCGAAAAACCACCTCCGTAAACTTTTCATTTAAATTCGCTTCCACCTGGAATATATCTTTTTTGCGGATAAGAAAAGGATGCATCAGGTCCTTATCCCAGATGCCAAAGCGGACGAGATAAATCCCCGGAGACAACGGGGAATCCAAAAGCTGGACATCCACACTTCCCCGCCCTTGGAGGGAGTCCGTGGTGATCCCCATCTCCCGCGTATGGGAGCCGCAGCAGATCACGCCGTCCCGGCGGACAATCTCGATCGAAAAAATGGGTGTCGGGATCGTTTCCTTCGCTAAGAATTCGACATGGATGAAGAGGGAATCGTCGAACTGAAAGCTATCGGTCGCCTTGCCATCTCCTTTATGGAGCAGAGAGTTTAGGATTTCAATCGGTTCCTGAGTCGCCACCTTGACCTTTTCCGATTTTGAAATCGTTCTTCTCAATTCTTCTTCATGCTCGTGCAAGACCAGATTCTCATAGCTGGGAATGATCTCATCCGCGGGGCCCTCTTTGAGGATTTCGCCTTTGTTGAGTAAAAAAACCCGTTGGCACAAACTCTGGATCAATTCCATGTTATGGGAAACCAAAAGGATCGTGGTTCCGGATTTAAGGAGTTCCCTCATTTTTTGAGCACACTTGGATTGGAAGGCCAAATCTCCAACGGCCAAGACTTCATCCACCAAGAGAACGTCGGGATGAATATGGGCGGCCACGGAAAACCCCAGGCGCGAATACATCCCCGAGGAGTATCGTTTGATGGGGGTATCGATAAATTCCCTGAGACCCGAGAATTCCACGATCTGCTCCAATCTCTCATCAATCTCCCGGCGTTTCATCCCTAGGATGGTCCCATTGAGATAGATGTTCTCTCGTCCTGTCAATTCAGGATGAAATCCTGCCGTGACTTCAATCAGGGCGGAGAGCCGTCCTTGGATCTTCATCGTCCCTTGGGTAGGATGCATGATTCTGGACAAAAGCTTAAGGATGGTGCTTTTGCCGGCGCCATTGGGGCCGATAAAGCCCACCACATCGCCCGGCTTCATGGTAAAGCTCACATCCTTAAGGGCCCAGAACTCCTTCTCCTTAAGGGTCCCGTTGGTTATTCCTTTTTTGCTCAGCGTTCGGATGAGATTGGGGATGCTGTCTCTTAAGGAATTGAATTTTTCTCCTCTTTGAAACTTCTTCCAGATATGGTGGAATTCGATGGGATTCATGGATTGGTTTCCTTTAAAAATTTAAAGCCTGGAAAGCATAGACAACTTTTTATTATATTTGACAATGTCCTGCCCTCTGTTTTATACTTTTTTCGTTGGGAATGACTCTCTTTTTTATTATTAACCGAACTTGAGTTTGGCAAATTTTCGAATTTGTCGTCGGAAAAGTCTCTCGGATCGCAAAAACAGGTTTTCGATACCACAAAATTGCTTTCTCGACGAGAACTACCTGAAAATACGGCCCAAAAGCCCGAAAAAGTGCCAAACTCAAGAACCGAATAAACAAGGAAGCGCCATGACTGTTAAAAACATCGAACGGAATATTCTTAAGCTAAACCCCCTTGAACGCATCCGCCTTATCGAAAGCCTCATATCGAGTCTGAACAAACCTGACCCTGCCATTGAACGCGCTTGGGCCACGGAATCCGACAAACGTCTTATGGCATATAAAAAAGGATCTGTCAAAGGCATCGCTTGGGAAATTGTCAGAAAACGCTTTGTCAAATGAAAATAGAATTCCTTCCCGTGGCTCAACAAGAGCTGATGGAAGCGGTTGAATTTTACGAAAATCAACTTAACGGCCTCGGCGTTCTCTTTTACAAAGAAATTTCTGAAGCCATCGAGCTTATACGAATTTTCCCTGAAGGCTGGCAACGGATTACTAAATTGAGCCGCAAATGTTGTCTGCATAAATTCCCTTACATGATCCTTTATGGGATCGTTGACAATGTCATCGTTATTTCTTCCATCACCCACCAGCACCGGCACCCCGAATCCTATCTTCGCTGAACCTGCAGTTGACATCTTTTGAGAAACGTTGGCAACTTCTTTTAGATATTCTCCGCAAATTCCGGTTCTTTGCGATGGAACAAATAAAGGCCGAGAATGAATACTCCAATAGAGCAAAGACCGGCGTAGGTTAACCAGAAGGGATCCGGGACTTCCTTAAGAACAACAACCCTGTTGACAGATTCCAGAATACTTCCGATCGGATTGAGCAGGAGGAGGATTTTCCAATTCCCGAAATGGCTGGCTTCATAATAGACAGGGGTAAAGAAAATGCCGTACATAAGGACAATCTCCACAATATACTTGACATCCCGATAAAAAAGGTTGGCCGCTGAAAGAAGAAGCCCTAATCCGGCGGTCAATAAAATGAGAAACACTGCAAGGACCAGAAGCCACAAGAGATAAAGGCTTATGCCCAGCTTCACGATCGTCAGAATCACCACAACCACTCCCGTGGCCACAACGAAATCAAAGAAGCACGCCGCAACCGAAGCCAAAGGCAGAACCGCCTTGGGAAAATAGATCTTGGTCACCAGCATGCTGTTTCCCACCAGGCTCTGCATGCTAAAACGCAGAGAGCTAATGAAAAACATCCAAGGCAGAACCTTGACGGAGATGGAGGCCAGATCGATCATCGCGATCCGCTCGCCGGCAACAACCGCCATGGCCTTCTTGATCAGGATCCCAGCGGCCACGGCCACAAACGGCATAAAAATCGCCCAGAGAAATCCCATGGCGGCCTGCTTGTAACGGATACGGATGTCCCTGACCGTTAACATATATAAGAGATCCCGATATCGGAAAATTTCAAGAATGGCGTTTTTCATGTTCTGCTCAATTCTATCCTTTTATATAGCCTTGCATTGAGAAAGATACATCCGACTGACCAAGTACCGTTGAAGCATGAGATAAATCATGTAGCTTTATCTCGACTTTAGACATTTTTGAGCCCCTTAATAAGGCTAGCTCTCATCGAGTGGGTATTTTTAAAAATGAATTTTTGCATCTTTGGGATCTAATCAAATGGCTTGGGACATTAAAAAATCCGGCAACTCTGATATGGCCTCGATGAGGCAAACTTTTTAAGAGGCTCCAAAAGCCCCGAAAAATGTCTAAAGTCGAGTTTATAATATGCAAGATAAGCACTCTCCCGACTGTGTCGGGAGAGTGCACACTAGACCCCGTCGCTTTACTTCGTCCCGTGAAAGGCTTTGCCTTTCACGGGATTAAATCCCTGAAATCGCGAAGCGATTTCAGGGGACAAAGCGAATCACAGGGGTCACATTGGAATCTCCTGCCTGGGCTTATCTTTTCCCCCGCGCTTTGTCCCGATGTTACATCGGGACAGCGGGGAATCGGAATTTCGCTTTTGAAATTCCGATGTGACAAGCCTATATAGTAAACCCCGTAAAGAGGTAAAGGATATGTCCATGGTCATTGAGATAGCGGATCAAGAAGAAAGATAACAACTTTCGGTCTTCTCCCAACAATATTTATAAAAAATAAGAGGTAAATAGAAACACAAAAGAAGAAAGACCTTTATCTTTAGAACACGCTTTCTTTTACTCTCCTTGAATAATTCATTCCAATTCATCCAGATAAATGCATGACGTAAATTGTGCGCAAAAGAATGGTAAGGATCCTTGAGAATCGTAATCAAACGGTTGCGTCCCTGAAGTCGTATGAGCCATTCGGGTTTGGACATATGAGAACTCATGTGGGCACCCATGTGGTAGTGCAACACACGGCTATTTGTCACACAGGCAATCCTAAATCCTCGGAATTTGGCCCTTCTGGAGAAATCAAGATCCTCATCGTACAGAAAATAGAAGGGATCAAGTCCACCGATTTTTTTAAAGACCTCTTTCTTAACCAGCATACAGACGCCCCCCATCCAATCCACCTCATAAAATTCAGAAAGGTGTCCTTTCTTCTGATCTTCCATATAACTTGTGCGAGCAAGCATTTTTGACCGGAAAATGTAATCGATTTCTTTCCCTTCATAATCATATTGAATAGGGCCTAGAATTCCTATGTCGGGGTGGACCTGGAAGACTTTGATCATTTCCGTTAACCAGGTGCGCTCGGCTTTAATATCTTGATTTAAGATTCCAACATAGTTTGCATTCCTTTTGATGGCCTCCTGAATCCCAAGATTGTAAGCCGATGATCCGAGATTCTTCTTGCATCGAATAAGCAAAATATTTTTGAAGTTGTGTTCAATGTAAGAAGGACTGTCATCCGTGGAGTGATTATCAACGGCAATGACCTGGAGATTAGAATAGTCCGTTTCCAGAAGGGAACGCAGGCATAAATCTATCCATTTTTTCCCGTTATAAATCAAGACCACCAAGGTGACACGTGGCCAACGATCGCTTTTCATAAGGGTCCTTCCCTCCCTTCTAGTCGGTATTGTCAAAAGTTATTAACTTTGGTGTCATTGCGAGCCATCGTTGATATTTCGTTTTGGCGAAGCAATCTTTTTAGACGATCTCAAAGATTGCTTCGTCGTCGCTAAAAAGCGCTCCTCCTCGCAATGACACGATCTGGCATCCCCAAGTTTCATACTAATATTCTTTTTGATACCTACTCTTCATAAAACTTTTGACAGTACCTTCCAAGGACTCTAGTCCTTAGGAATCGATGATTTCTACATGGGGGGCAGGATAAACCTTGTCTTGGCATTGCCCCAGGAGCGCACCTTGCGGATGATCTCGTCTTTTATAATCTCTCTAACCTTAAAACCCTCGAACATATCCTCCCCCACCTTTCGCTTTTCTCATTTCTCCAAGAGCCACTTCCATAATGGCAAAATTTGAATTTTTTCCCCGCCGGCCTTTTCTTCCCCCTCCTGATCGCTGGTGACGACCAGTAAGCGCCGGCATTGAAGAGACCGCCCCACCCTTAAAAGGGCCTTGATTTCCCGTTTTTTCGTCTCTCCGTCGTTCAGAGAACGGCAAACCTGGATCAACTGCGCTATTTTTTTGCCTTCTTTTACAAGGAAATCCACCTCAAAAGAGGGATCCGAATAATAGAACACCTCTTTTCCCCTTCGTTTTAATTCCAAAAATACGGCGTTCTCCATGATTCTTCCATGGTCAATCGTCGTTTTCGGGATGAGGGCGGAAATGAGTCCTGTGTCTATACAGTAGACCTTGCGCGGTTGTTTGACCTGCTCTTTTATTTTAAATGAAAAAGGTTCCAATTGAAACACCAGGTAAGTCTCCTCCAGGTAATTTAGATAATTTTTAACCGTATGGACGCTTTTCATTTCAAAAATATTCTTTAATTTATTGTAAGTCAGCCTTGCGCCGAAATTTGAGATCACATAAAGGGCCGCTTCTTTGAGGGCCTTAACATATTTTATGTTGTAACGCAAAACAACGTCCCGCGTGATGATCTTGTCGAAAAGTTCCCGGAGATATTGAGACCAGGCCTCAAGATGAAGGACCTCGGGAAATCCCCCCATTGTCAGATATTCATCGAGGGACCGGTTGATCAGGGCCCTCTTCTCGGTGGCATAGAAATCTTTTTCGTCAATGGAAATGTCTCTATAGGAGAGAAACTCCTTAAAGGAAAATGGATAAAGCTCAATTGTGAAATGCCTTCCCGTCAGATGGGTCGCCAGCTCTTTGCTGAGAAGTTTCGCGTTGCTGCCCGTAACGGTGATGATGTAGCGGCGCCTTTTCAGGCGGTTGACAAACAGTTCCCATCCTTCGATATTCTGCGCCTCATCCAGCAATAAATATTTAAAGCCCGGATGGATCTCCTGGAGAACCTCCAGAAAGTTGTTAAGGTCTTCTTTGGTGGCGCCGATAAGCCGCTCATCGTCAAAGTTGATATAACCGTATTCTTGGGAGCGCAGGGACTGATGCGCCAGGACCGATTTGCCGCATCTGCGGACCCCCATGATCACCTTGACCAAATCGGCCCCAAACATTTTTTTTGTCGACTGCCCGCACTCTCTTTCGACAATCCGTTCCTTAAAAAGATCGGCAACCTCTCCTTTTTGTTCTAGCAATATTTGCTTGATGAGATGTTTTTCCATATTATTCTCCTTCGCCCCGCCTGTCTGCCGACAGGCAGACAGGCGGGGCTTCGGAGGAATTATTCTGCTCGAGAATATTCCTGCGAAGCCCCACCTCTTGCATTCTGCAAGAATGCGGTGGGGCGTAGCAGAATAGCCGCCTTCTCATTGTTGTCAACAGACTGCATAAGATATATCTATTTTGTGCAGTGTACTGCACCAAATAGATAATACCATGAAAGAATCTCCCGGTGCAATTTTTTTCTTTTCCTGTCCGTTCTCATCGTAACAGGACGCTCCCGTAATGTCCGCTGGCGGCGAGGTCTTGCTCCGCTCAGATATCATCAATCCACGATCTCCACCTTGGGGTGCGGCAGAATGAATTTAGTCTTATGGTTTCCCCAGGACCTGACCTTCTTGATGATCTCATCCTTATAATTCCAAATCGTCAAAAGGTAATAATCCGGGGGATTGAGCATGGCCTCTTCTTCGCTGATCACTTTGATGTTGGCCAAAGGAATATATTTCCCCTGCTTGGTCGGCGTGGAATCCACTACCATGGGAACAAGATCCTTGCGGATTCCGTAGTAGTTAAAGAGTGTCGTCGATTTCGCTGAGGCGCCGTAGGCGTGGACGCTTTTGCCTTCGGACTTAAGCCGCAAAAGCAGCCGGATCATGTCTTCCTTGTTTTGCTGAAGACGGGTGCGGAAATCCGCATAATATCCCGGCTGGTGCAGGTCTTTTTCCGATTCCAGATATTTTTTGACCTCTTCGGAGGTGGGATAGCCCGCGCAGGCCAGTTTGGCCACAAATGTCATGGTTCCACCGTGAATGGCGCTGTGCATCACATCCACCAGAATCATTCCATAACGTTTGAGGATTTCCGAGATGCTACGCACGGAATAGTAATACATGTGTTCATGATAGACCTGGTCGAACTCCTGCTTGACCATCGTATCCAGAAAATAGGCATTTTCTATGATGAGGGTCCCTTCATCCGAGAGAAGGATTTGCACGCCTTCCAGCATGCGCCACGGTTTTTCGTTATGCGCAAAACAATGCCTGGCCACGATCACGCTCTTACGCCCTTCGAAGGCCAGGAGCCTTTGGGCCGCCTCAGAGTTGAAAAAACTATTGAGGGTTGAGATGCCGCGTTGATTGGCCATGGCCGCCACGTTGGAAGCAGGATCCACGCCAGTCACGGAGCGCACGTGAGGGGAAACGAATTCCAGAAAACGGCCGATATTGCTTCCGATTTCGAGCAACCGGGATGATGAGGAAAGAAACCCTTTGCCTTTCAGGAAATCCAGGATTTTCCCGTAATGCGCCGTCAACTCCCCGCTGACCGGAGTGATGTAATTGTAATTATCATAAAGCTCATGGCTGTCTGCGCAATAACTGAGTTGGGCTGCCGAGCATTGACGACAGATCAAAAGCACCAAGGGATAGATTTTCACCGGATCATGCAGTGAGGAAACGAGCGCATTGGCGAAAGGGTGATGCCCCAGATCCAGCAAAACAAAAGTCTTTCCACCGCAGATACGACAATCGATTGTTGGTTCGTGATCCACCGGAATACGCTCCGCAGCTACAGGCATAACTGCGGCTGTTTTTGTATCGCTCAGCGATATCTCAGCCATGAGAGGTTACCTCCTCTATACGTTGCCGAAGGGGAAAGTAGGGACAGCGCCCACTTTTGAAAAAGTAGGCGCTGTCCCTACTTTCCGAATTTCCTCCCAGGCCCGAAGAGCCAGGCTGTCAGGAATCTCCAAATCCTGGAAGGTCAAGATTTGCTCGGGTTCAACCGTTCTCTTGACGAGGGCGTTATGCACCAACCCCAAGGGCATATGCCCCGGATGTTCGGTCATTTTGACCGTCACGCCCCGCAAAGAAAAGCTTCCCATGCCATGGGGAATCGATTCTCCCGGTGATAATTTCTTTTTCGCGATCGCGGCGATGCTGACTGTAGGACGGCTAGAGTTGTTGAGAAGAGCCGATCTTCCTTCAAAAGCCCTGCGAATAGTTTTAGGAATTTCCAGATGGCAGAGAATATGATTTTTAAAGAGCGAATAATAGGGTCCCTCTCCTAGTTTGAAATAATCCAGGGCCTGCTGCTGCACTTCGTCATGTTCCGCGATTAGAAAAATTTTGAAATGCGATTTGGCGATGACCGTGTAATCGCTGATCGCTTGGCCGAGGCGCTTGGCTTCCTCAGCCAGGATATTCACGCACTCCTGAAAATTCTTAGTCTGGGGGCCCAGCATCCCGGTCTGTAGAATAGTGGCGTTGAGGCCGTTGGCTATCAAGGCTTGCTCATACTGCATCTTGGTTCCATCGGTCGCGGCTGTGACCATGCCTAAAGTCAATCTCTGTTTCCTGGACCAAAATTGCATGTTTTCCAAAGACGGATTGGGATCGTAGAATCCCTTGACATTGCCAAAGACCAAGGGCCGAAATCCCATTTGGACAGCGTCCTCATGGAGGGCCGCCAGGCAGCCGGGTTGATCTCCTTCGGCCTCGGTCAGATAACCTTTGTCCACAAAAAAAGAACCGGTCGTCACGTGGAATTCAGAGTTCATGGTGACGACCGGAAGGCCCGCTTGAAAAGCGCGGTTGACAACCTCGGTGGCATGCAGAACATCGCCGCTACATTCCACGATCAAATCGGAATGGTCGATGAGTTCGTCCAGAGAATTGGTCATAAGGTCCGACCGCGGGAATTCCCAACAGGAAGCAATGGGCCGGCGGGTCAAAACTTTGGAGACCGCGAAATCCTGCACATTCTGCATGGCGAGCATAAAGCCCCGGGCGATGAATCCTGAGCCGACGACACCGATTTTTTTGATGGAACTTTTCATGGTTTTAAATTGCTCAAATGTTTCCAATGTTTCCGAAGTTTCCGAGGTTGCCAAGGTTATCTTATTCATTCCGACATTCTTAAGGTTAATTAACGTTGCCTGACGTTTTCAACCTTTTGTAACTTCGGGTAACCTCTAAAAGGCAACTTCGGCAACGTCGGCAACCTGGGAAACATTGGCAACATAATCACTAAGCATCCACCTCCGTAACTTCCATCACCTTCTTAACCTCCATAACCTCATTAACCTTAAATTCCCTTTCCTTGAGCTTCTGGAGCCAATCCTCATGCTCGACATACCATTGAATCGTCCGGTCTAAACCTTTCTCAAAATCAACAGAAGGCCTCCAGCCCAGTTCATCTTGAATTTTATGAGAATCAATCGCGTAGCGGCGGTCATGTCCCAGGCGATCCTCCACAAACTCGATCAAAGACTCCGGTTTTCTTAGTTTTTTCAATAGCAATTTCACGAGATCGATGTTTCGCCATTCGTTGCTCCCCCCGATGTTATAGATCTCCCCCAACCGGCCTTTTTGCAGGACGACGTCAATCGCCCGGCAATGATTCTCTACGTAGAGCCAATCCCGGACATTCAGCCCGTCCCCGTAGACCGGCAATTTCTTATTGGCCAGGGCGTTGTTGATCATAAGAGGAATGAGTTTCTCCGGATACTGGTAGGGCCCGTAATTGTTGGAGCAGCGCGTGATGATCGCGGGAAACTTATATGTTTCATAATAGGATCGGACCAGGCAATCAGAGCCGGCCTTGCTGGCGGAATAAGGGCTGTTGGGCATAAGGGGTGAAGTCTCCAGGAAATAACCGCTGTGGCCCAAAGTGCCGTAGACCTCGTCCGTTGAGACATGAATGAATCTTTTCACTTGAGCCCTCATGGCCGCCTCTAAAAGATGGTAAGTGCCCAGGACATTGGTGCGGACAAAAGCGGAGGCATCCTTGATGCTGCGGTCCACATGGGTTTCCGCGGCAAAATGAACCACATAAGCCGCACCTTCCATGGCCTTCCAGACATCGTCGAACTCCGCAATGTCTCCCAGGACGAAATTGTAGTGCGGATCGTCTTCTAGATCTCGAAGGTTGTTGAGATTGCCGGCGTAGGTGAGCTTGTCCAGATTAACGATGGCAACATCGGGATGAGTTCCCATCATATACCGCACAAAGTTTGATCCGATGAATCCGCAGCCACCGGTGACGAGTATTTTTTTCATAGATTCCTTTCAGAAATTAGGGACAGCTCCTACTTTTTATAAAAAAATGCATTGTCAGCAAAAGTAGGCGCTGTCCCTAATTTTTCTAGAAACCGCTCAACGGCGTCCTGCCACGTTGGAGGTGTCATTTTGAGATCATCCGCCAACTTCTTGTTGGACATGGCGGAAAACGCCGGCCGCCGCGCCTGAAGCCTAAACGAATCTGCCGGAACCGGGATCAATTCCATCGTCCTTCCGATTCTCTCGAAATAATATCTTGCCCATTCCAGGCGGGAACAATAGCCGCTGTTGGTCAAGTGATACAGGCCTTCTAATCTCTTGTTTAGCGCCAAAAATGTAAACTCGACCACATCCTCTGTGAAGGTGGGAACGGAGGTCTCATCACAGGCGATTTGAAGACGATCGGTATTTTTCGCCCATTCCTCAAGCCGGAAAAGAAAATTATTCTTGCCCTGCCCGAAAAGCCAGCTCAATCGGAATATCAGAAATTGATCCGTGTATTTCTCAACCGCCTTCTCCCCTTCCCACTTGCTGTGTCCGTACACGCTGATGGGGTCCGGTTGATCCTCTTCTGTGTAAGGGGTCCCTTTCTGGCCGTTGAAGACGTAATCCGAGCTGAAGTGAACCAGAAATATT
This sequence comes from uncultured Planctomycetales bacterium, assembly GCA_964620805.1. GTDB lineage: Bacteria > Omnitrophota > Gorgyraeia > Zapsychrales > JAHFFX01 > CAZUJQ01. The sequence goes on from CAZUJQ010000002.1 coordinate 42,291, forward strand.
CCCTGGCTGTGGCATAGGCGTGCCAGGTTCTCTACCGCTTCCTGGTTGACCTGATAGGCCTTGGCCTTTTCTTTTTCGGCCTGGTCCACATGATTGAAGGCTGTGCAGTTGATGATGAGATCCGGCCCGATTGTCTGGAGCATGGCCTCCATCTGGGTTTTATTCGTGATGTCCAAGTGGGCGTAATCGAAGCCCGCATAAGACACTTTGGACAACTCGAGCTTTCGGACAAATTCCCCTCCAAGCTGGCCTTCGCTTCCGAGAATCAAAGTTTTCTTATTGGTTTTTATCATAGGTTGCCAATGTTATCTCATTTTATAAATAGGTTAGGTAGTGTGGTAAAGGTTAAGTTGTGAGTTTAGTAGTGAGGTTAAGAAGTGTGTCAAATGCCGACACTCACTACCCACTACTCACAACTTAACACACTCCCTTACCCTAACCTCACAACCCATCCTTTCGTAGCTTCAGACAACCTTATTGTTGAGCATGCGAGTCAACACGTGCTCCGTAGCTAAAATTGCAATCCGCCTCCTTTAACCGTGGATATTGACTGTCCTTTTCTGACAGAACGGGCTTTCGGACCGGCCAAGTAATGGCCAGGTCCGGGTCATTCCAAAGGATGCCGCGTTCCTCTTCGGGTGTATAAACCTCTGTACAGTAATAAATCACCTGAGCGCGTTTCGAAAGGACGCAGAATCCATGCGCAAATCCTTCCGGAATGTAAAGCATCTTTTTTTGCTCTGAGTTCAGATATTTGGCCACCCAGCGCCCGAAATAGGGAGAACCGGATCTTAAGTCCACGGCCACATCAAAGATTTTGCCTTCGACAACGCTGACCATCTTTCCCTGAGCGGCGGGATGCTTTTGATAATGCAATCCCCTTAAGGTGTCCTGGCTGCTATGAGAATGATTCACTTGCACAAAGGGTTTAAGGATGCCGTTTTGCTGGAATTCCGGGAATTTATACACTTCGGTAAAATATCCTCGGCTGTCGCGATAGACATCGGACTCGATCTCTAGGACATCGGGGATCTCGTTTTTAAAGAAGCGAAAGGCCATGGTTTTCCTTAAATGCTGATTCTAATAATCAGAGGGCTGTGAGGTTAAGGTAAGGTAGTGTGTTAAGTAATGTGGTTAAGTAGTGGGTCAGGACTCACTACTCACTACCCACAACTAAACTCACTACATAACCTTTACCCCACATCCAGATTTCTGAATATCAATAATCTCTTCCATCAACTCGTATACTACCAACTCGTATACTACTCTTCCGCTAAAACACGCAAATAGTCGCTATAAGGCGTCTTGATTCCATCCGCCAATCGCAGGAGTTGTTGTTGGTCGATGAATCCCATCCGGTACGCCACTTCCTCGATGCAACCGACTTTCAGGCCCTGATGATCTTCCAGGGCCCTGACGAAAGAGGAGGCGTTCAAAAGAGAATCATGGGTTCCGGTGTCCAGCCACGCATAGCCGCGGCCCAAGAGCGCCACTTTCAATTGCCTGCGGGAGAGGTATTCCATATTGACGTCCGTGATTTCCAGCTCTCCCCGCAGTGAAGGTTTCAGGGATTTGGTAATGGATACGATGTCCTGATTGTAGAAATACAGACCCGTGACGGCGTAATTGGATTTAGGATTCTTGGGCTTTTCTTCAATGGAAACAACATTTTTCTGACCGTCGAATTCCACAACCCCGTAGCGTCCGGGGTCCTTCACGTAATAGGCAAAGACCGTGGCAAAGGGATCACTATCGGCTGTTTTGAGAAGATCAACGAAGCCGTTCCCAAAAAAGAGATTGTCCCCCAGGATCAAAGCGACATTGCTTTGTCCCAGGAACTTCTCCCCGATGATAAAGGACTCCGCGATGCCCTTGGGCTCTTCCTGCCTGGCGTATTGGATGTTTATCCCTAAATCCCGGCCGTCTGTGAAAAGATCCTCAAACAAAGGCAGAGCCTGGGAGGTGGAGATCACCAGAATGTTGCGAATGCCGGCCAGCATCAAAACCGACAGGGGATAATAGATCATCGGTTTATCATAAACCGGCAAAAGCTGTTTGCTGACCCGCTTGGTGATGGGATAGAGCCGGGTGGCCTTGCCGCCGGCGAGGATGATGCCTTTTCGTTGTTTATGTTGGGTCATTTTTTATTTCCGTAATAAGTTGCCGATGTTTCCAGAGTTTCCGAGGTTTCCGATGTTACCTGATTCATCCGACATCCTTTAAGGTTGCTTAAGGCTGTCTTTCTGAACCTCTTGTAACCTTAGGGAAACCTCTGAAAAGGCAACCTCGGCAACCTGCCTGCCATTTGCAGTGTCAATCGGCAGGCAGGCATTGGCAACGTTGGAAACATGGGCAACCTTACTTGCCCCACTTCCCCTTAAAATATTCGGCCGTCTTTGCCAGCCCCTCTTCGAACTCCACGATGGGTTTATACTTAAGCACCTTTTTAATCTTGGAGATATCCGCGTTGGTGCGAAACACATCTCCCGGCCGGACCGGCAGGAGTTGGGGGTCAATATTTTTCCCCAGGATGCGGTTTAAGACCGCCGCGAGTTTAAGAACCGTATGGTCCTGTCCACTGGCGACGTTCAGGACCTCGTGCCGGAGACCAGGAGTTGTGGCCGCCAGGATGTTGGCGAAAATGACGTTCTCGATATACGTAAAATCCCGGGATTGCTTTCCTGTTCCGAAAATTGGCGGCTGTTCATTATGCAAAAGAGAATGGATGAATTTTGGGATGACCACGGCATATTCATCATCCAGCGATTGTTTTGGCCCGAAGACGTTAAAATAGCGTAGGCACACCGTCTCCACCCCAAAAAATTCCGAGAAGATCCGACAGTAATACTCCCCCGCGAGTTTGCTTAAGGCATAAGGTGAAATCAACAAAGGAAGATCCGTCTCTTTTTCCGGGAATTTTTTAACGTCTCCGTAGATCGAGCTCGAAGACGCGAAGACAAAGCGTTTGATTTTATTGTGGGAAGCGGCCTGAAGCATAAAAAGCGTCCCGTTGATATTCACGTCATGATAGCTTTCTGGATCTTTCATGGATTTGGGAACCGAACGTAGCGCCGCCTGATGAAGGACGTAATCCATTCCCTGACAGGCCTTTTGGCAAGTGCCCTTATCACGGATGTCCCCTAGCATCAGCTCAAATCTGTCTTTGCCCAAAGTTTTGGCAAATTCCAGATTGTCTTGGGTGCCGGAAGAGAAATTGTCTAGAACTCTCACAAAATGATTTTGTTTGATGAGGGCCTCGGCAATATTGGATCCGATGAATCCTGCCCCACCGGTGATGAGGTATTTATCCATATATTAACCTTTCCTTTGCTGAGAGCACAGCGCATAGAGCTTAGGGCTAATGGCGTATGGCTCATAGCTCATAGCTTTGGGCTGTGGGCTATGGGCCATGAGCTCTACGCCCTTAGCCCTATGCTGACATCACAAATACCGATAAATATACTCGGGCAAGTGATATTCAATATTGGTTAGGACATGCCCCAAGAGTTGCGCATGGGCCTGATCCAGGCGTTCGGTGCAGCGCTCGATGATCCCGCGCTGGGTCCGGCCCGCCTGAATCACCATGATCACCCCATCCGCCAGCGCTCCCAAAACCCCGGCATCGGTCACGGCAATGACGGGCGGGGTGTCAATGAGGATAAAATCAAAGTTTGGCCGCACCTCGTTGAGAAATGTTTTCATCGTATCGCAGGCCAATAATTCGGAAGGGTTGTCGGGGACTGTTCCACTCGCCATAAAGGTCAGGTTTTCCAGATCGATCTTAAACAACGCGTCCTTCAGGGAAATTTGCCCCCGTAGAAAGTCGCTTAAGCCGGTCTCTTGTTTTACCCCGAGATACGTGGCGATCCGTCCCCGTCTCATATCGGCGTCTATGAGCAGGATTTTGGGCTTATGGACCCCCTGGGCCATGGCAACGACCAGGTTTAAGGCCGTAATGGTTTTGCCTTCCGAGTGAAGGGCGCTGGTCATGACCACCACTTGCGGTGACTTGCCGTGATTCAGAGACATAAAATTGGTTCGTAAAATTTTGTATTGTTCGGTAATCAGGGATTGAGGATCAAAATAGGTCACGATCCGGGCGTCCAATCGTGAGGATCCTATCTTTTTGACGATGAGTTGTTCTTGCTCAGTGATCCGATTGATCTTGTCCAACCGGGTGTGTCTTTCTTCGGCTGCCTTTTTTAATGCTTCGGTAATCTTTCCCATAACTTTCCTTTCGGTTGGCCTACTTTGCCTTGCGCTCCTTCAAGGGCAGATCCCAATCGTGTTCCGGGAGGCCCGGGTCCACTTGCGGATCTTTTAGGAATTGACCCGAAGAGGAATCAATCCCGTGCCGGATTCCCTCAAGGCTATTGAGGGGATTGCCCGTGATTTGAGCGGTCGGAGAGTTTTTGATTTCTTCTTTTATGATTTCTTCGTCAATGACTGGCGCCTCCAGCACATAGCCGCTTAATAACGCGTTATCGCAAATCTGATTGATGAGCCTCGGCACGCCTTTCGAAAATTCATAGATCAACTCCAAGGCCTTGTGGCTAAAGTATGGACGGTTCGTTCCACTGGCAATCTTTAAACGGTGCCGGATATATTCGAGAGATTCCTCAAGGCTTAAAGGCATGAGGTGATAATAAACAGCGATGCGCTGGCGAAGCTGTTTTAACCTGCTTAACGCCAGTTTTTCTCTTAACTCCGGCTGGCCTAAAAAGATGATTTGGATGAGTTTTTCATTTTCGGTTTCGAGATTGGAAAGCAGGCGGACCTCTTCGAGAAGAGATGTAGATAAGTTTTGGGCTTCGTCAATAATGAGAACCACATTGTTGTTTTCCTTGAGCTTCTGAATAAGATAGCGATTCAGATGAGAAAGGAGGTGGACCTTGGATCTGCGGGTGAATTCCACCCCCAAATCTTCCAGAATCAGGCTTAAGAGATCGCCTCTGGTGATCAGGGTATTCGTAATCAAGGCCACTTTCGTTTTGGTCTGTAATTGGTTGAGCAAAGCCCGGCAGATCGTGGTTTTCCCGGCGCCCACCTCGCCGGTAATCACCACAAATCCTTTCCTCTCTTCAATCGCGTAGATCAGGGTATTTAAGGCCTCCAGATGCTTTGCACTCGGAAAAAAGAAATGGGAACTCGGGGTGATGTTGAAGGGTTGTTCCTTGAATCCATAAAAGCGATGATACATGAGGGCTCCTTGTATAATTTTATTTAAGCAATCGCGAGATCATCAATGTGATCATGACCAAGATAATCCCAGCCAGGGCGGCTACGCCCGAAAACAATCGCTGTCGTTGCCGTTCCTGGCGCAATGTCTCCAGGGTATTGATCTTGGAGATCGCCCCTAAAAGAGGGACACCGAGATACTCTTTGGCCTCCTCCACATCCAAAAACGATTTATCCAGAAGCTCTCTTAGGACAACCAAGCCGGCCCCCCCAAGCCCACCCAAAAATAATCCAATGAAACCCACCATAAACTTATTGGGAGAAAACGGCTGCAAGGGAACGCGGGGTGGATCGAGAATGGTGTATTTGGTTCCTTCCTTCGAGGCCTGGAGGCGCTGAGTGATTCTGGCTGTTTCCAGGCGTTGAAGAAGCATATTATAGATCTGGGTATTCACGTCCACATCCCGGGCCATGACATTGTCCAGCTTGTCAATCAGCATCAATTTATAATAGAGGTCTTTGTCTTGGGGCGCCATCGTCCGGGGGTCAGGGAGGTTGGATTTGCCTTCGACTGTGTCCAGGGCCTTGCGGATTTCCTCAACGATCGGCGTGGTGGTCTTGGCGTCTAAAATCGCATTTTCTGTGTACTCCAAATTTTCCTTTTCAAGTTCCGCGGTTTTCACACGAATCTGTTCGCGCAGTTGTTTGACGCGGGGGTGATGCTCGGTGGAATCCATCAAAAGGCTATTCAGCTCATCCTTGAACTGGGCAATCTCCGCCGACTTGATCTTTCCCTTGTAGACGTGCAGTTGGCTTTCAATAAAGGAAATGGCATCTCGGGTCTCTTTGTCTTGAATCTCTAAGTTCTGTTGAATAAAAATTTCCGTGATATTTCTAACAATAGCCTGTGTCGTATGGGGGTTTGGACCTACGTAGGAGAGGTCGATAATATTGGGGCTGCGCAAAAGGATGCTGACGTTTCTACGGATTCGTCCAACCAATTGTTCCATTTGTTGCTGGTTGGTAATATCCTTATCCATATTGAGGCGTTTCACCAAGGTCACAACACTATGCCAGCCCAGCATAGATTCATGGATGGCCGTCATTCGCTGGTTGAAGCTGGTGGAAACCGCCAAGTTGCTAAAAAGCGGATTGTCGGTTTTTCCCTCTTCCACCAAAATAATCGTGGAGGATCGATATTGCGGGGGGAGCATGAATCCTACACAAATTCCCAGAATTAATCCTCCATAAACCGGGACAAAAAACAAAGCCTTCCTGCGAAATAAGATCTTTAAATAATTCATCAAAGAAAATGATGGGGATTGAACGGACTGATCCATTTTTTAATCCTTTCTAAACTAAAATCCGGGATATGCCGTTCTGGCAGTTCCCGCTGCTGTCCCAACAGGCTGGGCCACGGGATTGATGACCCGCATGGCCTTCGCCATCATGGTAGCCGGAATATAAAGGGTATCCCCTGGTTTCATGACCAGATCTTCTCTTAAATCTCCTTTGTAGAGGAGGGCCTCCACATTGACAATTTTTAGTTCCGGCTTTCCATCATTCGAGGGAGTAATGAGCCGGCTCTTTTTTCCGGCTGCACTTAATAAAGGAAGTCCCGCCTCCAGGAGGGCTTCTCTGACGGTAATCGTATCTCCGCGCATAAAGATCTTCCCGGGGTTGCCCACTTCCCCGATCACATAGACCACTTTGCTGTTAAATTCGACGATTTTGACCGTAACTTCTGGGGAGACAATATACACCGATAACTTCTCTGCAACCAGTTTCCTGACTTCCTCTTTTGTCATCCCGTCAATCTTAATATCACCGACAAATTCATATTGGATGGCGCCTTCACTATTAATAACGTATTCACCCGATACCTCCGGATGACGTAAAACCATGATTTCAATGACATCATTGATTCCTAAGGTATAACGGCTCGATTCCTCTAAGGCAATGATCTGTTGCGTAATTTCTTCGTTTGTAACCGCATCAGTTGAGTTATCAGCCTTGACAGCAGTCACGAAAGCAATCATGACAATAAGACCGCAAGAGCCAACGAGCCACCTTTTAAAGCCTATTTTCCTATTAGAAAAAATCGTATACATTTTTTTCTCCTTTTGAAAATGAAAATCTTAAATATTAAATCTCAAACACGGTTTCGTGGAATTCTCTGATCTGAGAGAGATCCTCTTCATCGTATACTCGCCATCCCCGCCAGTCGCGTTTGGATTTTCGGATTTTTCCCAGCTTTTCCCATCTGGCAAGGGTTTTGGGAGTAATACCAATGAGATTTGCCACCTCTGTGATCGTCATCCGCTTATTCACTTGTACCCCTCCTTCTAATGTTTAAATTTTTTTAATAAAAATAAGGCCATTTATCCTTAAAGAAAGATCCAAAACCATGTTTATTGAGTAGCAATTACTATGCCAGTCGTGTACACAGTAAGTCATCTTTTTAGAGTCAGATAGCAAACCTCTATTTCCCACGGTATTAAATTTTTCTTAGTTAAATTGGATATCCCCTTCAAAGAAACAAACGTTCTCTCCTAATGTTTAAGATAATAAACTACTTTATCCTGGATATACCAAGATAATCTTAGAACTCTTGGATAAATAGCCACTTAAGTCACTGTTGACTTTTGTCGTCATAGGATCCTTTTTACCCTGTAAAGAAAACACCTCTTTACCCCGTTAGAGAAAGACGCCGATTTCAACCCCGTTAGAAAATATTCATTTTATCAAAGGTCTTGCTTGCATCCACTCGGGGCAAGGCCTTTAAGAAAATTTTGTAATCATTATCTTGTTATGGTATACTCAACCCATGCAATTAAAATTATCTCCTGCTCAAATCCAGAAAACAGTCCTTTCTCCCTTTATGCAGCAAGCGATGGCTGTTTTGATGGTTCCCATTATGGATCTCACCCAGGCCATTGAAGATGTTCTGCTAGAGAACCCTCTTCTAGAACGCACAGAAGAAACAAACGGCCGTACACCAAATCAGGATGGAAAAGAAAAAATCTGCCTCAATTGGGAACGGTATCATAGAAGCTATGAGCGTTTAGATGAAAACATCGCGCCTGACGACTTCCCGGAAGAAAGGCCCCTCACCCGTCCCGTGACCCTCGAAGAGCATCTCCTTCAACAGCTTCATTGGGAGGTTTCTGACCCCGTTAAGCTCTGTCTAGGAGAATTTATTATCGGGAATATCGATGAAGACGGCTATCTTAAAATGACCTCCCAAGAGATCGCGGACGCCTTAAGGATCGGTGATCTCAACTGTGTGGAAGAAACTCTCAAGACAATCCAGAATTTTGAGCCTACGGGAATCGCATCACGCAACCTCGAAGAATGCCTTTGTATTCAGGCGGTGAGCAAATACAATGGGAAAAGTGATTTGCTTTCAGAACTGATCCGGCTTCATCTGGATGATTTGGGCGCAAAGCAATACGCTAAAGTCGCCCGAAAGCTTAAGACCACACCTCAAGAAATCCAGGAATTAGCCCGGATGATTGCTGATCTGGAACCCAAGCCTGCCCGGAATTATCGAGACCTCCCACCCAATATTTATATCAAACCCGATTGCATTATTAAAAAAGATCCTGAGGCTGGATTCCAGGTCTATCTCAACCAAGACGGTATCCCGCCTTTAAAAATCAATGCTCTTTATAAAAACATGCTCAAATCTCCCCATCTCAAAGAGGAAGAAAGGCTTTTTATCCGCGACAAGCTTAAAGTTGCCATACAGTTTATAAAAAATTTGGAGCAGCGTGGCAAGACTCTTTGCCTGATTGCCCAGTGTATTGTGGATCGTCAGAAGGATTTCTTGGGAGGAACTCAATCTTCCATAGCGCCCATGGCGCTCAAAGAGGTGGCCATTCTCATCAATCGAAGTGAATCGACCGTATCTCGGGCGATCCATGGGAAATATATCGATACCCCGCAGGGGCTCTTTCCCATGAAATTTTTCTTTTCTCACGCTGTCTTAGAGAATCAAGACGGCCCGATATCTTCCCAAAGTATCAAAGAAAGAATGAGAGAGCTTATTGAAACTGAAGACAAATGCTCGCCGCTCTCCGATCAGGATATCCAAAACTATTTTACCTCTCAGAACCTTAGACTGGCCCGCAGAACCATCGCCAAGTATCGCAAGGCGTTAAAAATCCCTCCCGGTTACCAGAGACGCACATACCGCTAAATTTCGCGAAAGTTTCGCGAAATGACGCTAAATTCTCTTGGAGTTTTGCGTTATTTCGCGCTAGTTTCCACTATCTATTACTCTTTAATGGGAACCATCACCCACGATCATAGTCATCCTGCAGTCGAATGATATCGTCTTCGGCCAAATAATCCCCGCAGCCTACTTCAATAAAGACCATCTCCTCTTCACCGGTGTTCCCAATGCGATGAATCGCCCCCATGGGCACGTCCACCACGGTTCCCGGCTCAACGGAAAGCTCCCGGCCGTTGACCACGGCCAGTCCTTTTCCTTTGACCACAATCCACTTTTCCGAGCGGTGGCTATGCTTTTGCAGGCTTAAACGCTCGCCGGGTTTGACTTCAACCCTCTTGACCCATACCCCCGGCTCCTGAAAGAGTTTTTGGTAGTGGCCCCAGGGTCGTTCGGAGTAATAGTCGGGATTTTTTTCTGCAGTGTGTTTTTTCATCTTTCTAAATCATCCACAATGGTCTGCAGGATTTCCCGGGATTTTACCTCATCCCCCAAAGCGCCTACCCTGACACTGAGCCGGGTGATCTTTGAGGAGACGTGTTTCATTTTAATCCAGACCCGCTGTTTATCCGCGGTTTCTGATTCGAGGATCGCGGATAATTGATCCATTCGGTCAAGCAGGATAGGAAGATCCAGATCTTTTAAGGCATTTTTACTAGCTTCATACACTTCGTCCAAAGGCCTGTCAATGTCTTGACGTAAAGTTCCCTTGACCCATACAATACCCCCGGCCCCGGCTGCAGCGCCCACCATGAGCGGCACACATCCCGAGACGTAGAACAACAGTAATCCATAAAGAGCGACTTTTACGAATCTCACGATATGGTTAAACATAACATCTCCTTTCTTCAGGACAACATTCATTTCGCTCCACACCTTAAAAAATCCTTGATGACACCAGCGAGTTGATCGAGATCTTTTGACTCGTGAACTGCCGCAATAAAAAACGCCTCCAAATCCGCGGGGGGCCAGAAAATCCCTGCCTGCAAAAGTCGTTGAAAAAGCCGAGCATACTTTTCTTTTGAGTTGGCCTTCAACGCTTCATGATAATCCAAAGGCGGCTTAAGGGCAAACCAAAGGCTCATCATGGATTGATAGCCCGACAAGGAAGCGGGGATATTCTCTCTTTGAAAATATCCATTGAGATCATCACAGAAGCGCCGCGCCAGGCTTCCCAGACGTTTATACACTTTGGCATTGAGGGCTTTTAACGTCACCAATCCGGCTGTCATGACAACCGGGTTCCCCGAGAAGGTTCCGGCTTGGTAGACTTCCCCTAAGGGCGCGAGGCAATCCATAATATCTTTTCTCCCTCCATACGCGCCCACAGGGAAACCTCCGCCGATGATCTTTCCCAGGCACGTCATATCCGGAATGATGTTTAATTCAGATTGCACACAACCCAGATGGGTTCGGAATCCGGTTATAATCTCATCAAAAATCAAAATGATTTTATAGCGGCTGGTCAATCGGCGCAAAGTCTTTAAAAAATCCATTTGAACGGGAATCACCCCCATGTTGCCGGCCACCGGCTCCAGGATGACACAGGCGATCTGGGAATGAAAACGCTCCAAGGTCTCTCCCAGAACCTGGGTATTATTATAGGGAAGGCTGATCGTGTCTGTGATGTGCGAAGGAGTAATTCCCAAACTCGAGGATTCTTTCAGATGGCTTACTCCGGAGCCGGCCTTAATCAGGAAATCGTCAAAATGACCGTGATAACAGCCATCGAATTTTACGATCTTATGACGTTGGGTATAGCCACGGGCCAACCTAACCGCGCTCATTGTGGCCTCGGTCCCGGAGTTGACAAAACGGATGCGCTCCAGGGAGGGAACATGGTGCACAATGAATTTGGCAATTTCGATCTCTGGACGGGTGGTTGTGCCGAAGCCCGTTCCATTTTTAAGTGCTTTTTTTATGGCGGAAAGCACTTTGGGATGGGCGTGTCCTAAAATCAAGGCCCCCCAGGACAAACAATAATCGGTATAGGATCGGTTGTCCTCATCGTAGACTTGGCGTCCTTTGGCTTTCTTTATCATCAGAGGATCCCCTCCCACCACCTGAAAAGATCGGACAGGACTGTTCACTCCCCCCACCATGACTTGGGGAGCTTCTTTGATCAATGGAATCGAATTTCTCATCCTTCGACGCACTCCTCATTTTATTCGTCGTTTGCTCAGGATGACCCTGAGCGTAGTGGTTCGACAGGCTCACCACACTTCTGGTTCGCTTTTCGCTCACCATCCCGAGCGAAAAGCGAGGGAGAACCACACTGAGCGCAGTCGAAGTGTCGAATGGGTCATAGCCATCTTAAGACATCCTGAGCATGATAGCTGATAATGATATCTGCACCGGCCCTTTTCATGGCGGTCAGGTTTTCCAGGACCACCGCCTTTTCCTCCAGCCATTTTTGCTGGGAAGCGGCTTTGATCATAGCGTATTCCCCGCTGACACTATAGGCCACAAGGGGGACGTTCAACTCCCGTCTTAAAAGAGAAATCACATCGAGATAAGGAAGGGCCGGTTTCACCATAATGAAATCCGCGCCCTCCGCGACATCCTGGGCGGCCTCCTTAAGGGCTTCTCTCTGATTGGCGTAATCCATCTGATAGCTCTTGCGGTCCCCAAACTGAGGAGGCGAATCCGCGGCATCCCGAAAAGGCCCATAAAACGAAGAGGCATACTTGACCGCGTATGACATGATAGGGACATCTGGAAATCCGTTTTGATCCAGGTCGTCTCTGATATGCGCCACCCGGAAATCCATCATATCCGAGGGAGCGATGATATCTGCTCCGGCCTGGGCATGTGAGACGGCCATCTTCCCCAACAAGATCAGGGTCTCATCATTGTCCACCTCTCCTTTTTTATTGACCACCCCGCAGTGGCCGTGGCTCATATAAGCGCATAAACAAACATCGGTCACAACCAGAAAATCCGGGAATTCCTTCTTGACCGCTTTCAGAGCCTTTTGCACAATGCCAGAGGAAGAAGTGGCGGCCGTGGCTTTCAAATCCTTTTTTGAGGGAATCCCGAAAAGAAGACCTGTCTTGCCTCCTGCTTGAATATACTTTTCGATGGCCTTAACGAGGCCATCCACCGAATACCGATAGATTCCCGGCATGGAAGGAATGGCTTCTTTCTTATTTTGACCCCCTACGACAAAAAACGGCTGAATGAGTTGATCGGGGCTGATATGCGTCTCACGCACCAAACGCCGGATCCCGTCGTTTTGCCGCAAACGTCGATAGCGATGCCTAAACATAGCCTCTCCTTGGATCATTTACTTTCATAAGTATCTCACTCTCATATCCTTTTTCTTTTAACGTCTGATGCGTTGACGGCCCCCGGCTTAAAATCTGCCAATGACCGGGGATCTCGCCGTAGGCCTCCAGAAAATTTCTCACAATCGAGGGACTGGTAAAAAGAACCTTGCGGATCCCCCCCATCGGAAGTTCCTGGAAGGGTGTTTTCCGGTTTTCATAAACGACCAATTCCTGGACACAAGCGCCCAGTCGATTAAGCTCTTCTTTAATATAAGGATTTGGCAATGAGGAACGGGGAAACAAAATCCGTTTTCCTTTAAGATCATATTTTTCTTTTAAGGTCTGCACGAGACCAGGCCCGGTTTCAAGGGCGGCAATGATCGTGGGTTGAATACCGTATTCCCTAAGCAGCGAAGCAGTCTCGCCTCCGATCACGGCCCAATCCAGCTTCCTCGCGTTTAAAGGCAATGTTGTCCCTTCTCTAATGATCTTTAGAAAATTTCGTATTGTCTCTTCCCTAATGATTTTTAGGAAATACCGCACGGCAAAGCGGCTGGTCAAGATGACCATCTGATAGCTTCCTAGCTCCTCTCGGATTTGTTCTTTTTGCTGGGCCGTGAATTCCACGGGAACGATATCAATCATAGGAAGATGGACAATCTGGCCTAGGAGTTTGTATTTATCAGGATGGGTCCCGAGATACAGGATCCGTTCGTCGGATGTTTTTTCATCGAGGGATTCAAAATGGGTTGACGTATTCGTATCCCAGAATTTAACCACTGCTCCAATAACAATGAGTGCCGGTGGCTCCAGATGTTGGTTTAAAACAAGCTGTTCAATCGCCTCGATCGTTCCACAGATGAGTTTTTGATCCCAGCGCGTTCCCCGGGAAATAATCAGGACCGGCGTGTCCTTTTTCCATCCGGATTTATTTAGCGATTGGATAATGAGTTTAAGACGGGTTAACCCCATCAGAAAGACAATCGTGTCAACTTTCGGGATTTCCAGGGGTTGGGTGGCGTCAGCGCTCTCCTCCGGGCCGTGGGCGCTTAAGAAGGCGACCGAAGAAGAAACCCCCCGGGCGGTCAAAGGAATTCCCAGGCTGGATGGGATCCCCGTTGCGGAGCTGATCCCAGGAATGATTTCCACCTCGATATGATAAGCCCGAAGATATTCAATCTCCTCAGCGCCGCGGCCGAAAATCAGAGGATCGCCGCCTTTGAGGCGCACCACGTTTTTTCCCGCCATGGCGTTTTGGCGGAGCATCTTGGAGAGCTCGCTTTGTGGCAGGGTGTGTTCCCCTTTTCTTTTTCCCACATAAATCTTCTCGGCTTTGCGGGCATACCTTAACAGAGATTTATCAATAAGATAATCATAAAAGACACAATTAGCCCTGCGCAGGGTCTTGATGGCCTTGAGGGTGATGAGTTCCGGGTCGCCGGGACCGGCCCCTACCAGAACGACCTTTCCGTATCGGGCGCGTACATCCAGGGGTTTGCATAATGCCTTGAGCTCCTCATCTTCAACGCGGCCCACTACGGCGAGCTGTCCTTGTAAGGGAGTGCTCTCCCACGGCATGATTTCCGTGATTAAGTGTTCGAGATTCAAGCGTTTGAGAGCGCAGGTGGCCACAATCAGACCATCGATTTTGTTCTGATCAAACAAACTCAAACGCTCTTCAATTGTGCCCCGCACCTGAACGGCCGTGGTGTTGGGATTTAAATTTTTCAGGGATTGGCTTCTCATGAGGCTGCTGGTTCCGATCTTTGATCCGGCCTTAAGATCGGCTAATTTGTTGTGAGCCACGAGACTGTCGGTTTCATCAAGGGAGGCGGTCAAGGCAAAGATCTCCAGGCCTGGGTGCTTCTTTTGGGGAAGATCTTTGGCGCTATGAATCGCCAAGTCAATCTCTTTTTTAAGAAGAGCCTGATCCAGGCTATCGGTAAAGAAATCATCCGGCACATTTCCCGATAAAGGAGTTGTTTTATCCAGATCTCCAAGGGTTTCATAGAGAACAAGCTCATAGCGGAGATCTATTCCCTGGGTCTTGGCCAAGGAAAGAACCTCTTCCACTTGTTTTATGGCCAGCCGGCTCCGGCGGGAGCCGATTTTAATGGTTCGTTGAGTCGACATTTTAGACTTTATATCTCAAATCAGGTGGGGCTCATTATATCAAACGGATGGGAAGTAAGGGGGGAATTTTTTGGGGTGGGGATTAAGACCGCGGGTTAAAGGTTACCAACCAGTTTTTTGATTTTCGCCAATTGTGCGCGGGCGGCTTCCTCTCCGCTTTTAATCAACCGATCCACTTGATAAATTTCAAACCAGTTGACACCGATAAGCTCGGGGTGAATGACACAATCGGCCTGCTGGGCGCTCTGCTCGGCAATAACATATTCGCTGGCCTGTAGGGTGCGGATAATGATATCAGGGATATTGGGTACAAAAAGTTTTTGCAGCCGCACCCCAAGAAACTTCCAGGGAGAGTGGAAAAAGGGGATCTTATGATCTTCCTCCAGCTGTCTTTTGTCCAGCTCATAGCCTTTGGAAACATCTTCCGGAGATTGAAGGACATTGACCGCAATGATCTTTTTGATTCCCATCCGCGTCAACACATTGGTGGGTAGGGGATTTAAGACCCCACCGTCAATGATCATCTGATTCCCCTTGATCACGGGGACAATCACACCGGGGATCGCGATGCTTTCGCGGACAGCCTCCACGAGGCCTCCCTCTTCAATGATTTGCTCTTGCCGGTGGATGAGATCGTAGCTGGTGATTTTGAGGGGGATTTTCGTATCGGCAAAGGTCTTATCTCCCAAGTGTTTCCTAAGCCATCTTTTGATGAACCGGCCTCCGATAAATCCCAATAGAGACAGAGCCGGGTCCAACAATTTAAGGCCCTTATACTCTTTTTCAAACTCCCGGGCGATGGCTTCGATTTGATCCGCCTTGTTCCCAACGACCCAAAGACTCGCGATGACCGCTCCCATGCTGCTTCCCACCACCAGATCAATAGGAATCTTTTCTTGTTCCAGAACCCGGATGACCCCGATATGGGCAATCCCCAGGGCCGCGCCGCCTCCTAAAACGAGCCCCACCATAACCCCTCCGATTCGACGCGCCATCGAGGTGACCGCCAGGGAATACGCGCTGTTCTCATCCGGGAGAATGGCGGTGATATCTTCGGAGACGATCGCTCGATTTAATTGCGAGCGCTCAATAAATGGGAGAAAACCGGTGACCGGATAATCCAGAATTTTATGGGTCTCCTCCCGGGATAATGGCGCTTGCGGATCCAGATCGCTGATGATCACCTGAACATGGTCTTTGTCAAATTTCTCTTTTAATTTCCGCTGGATGTCATCAATCACCGGACGGCTCAATTTCAAATTTTTTTCCCTGCGAAGCGAAACCAAATGCACGACATCTGACTGCGTTAACGTCTGCAAGACCACATCGTCCATGTCGTTGGGGAGATCCACCACCACATAATAATAATCATAGACCAGGCTGCTCACTAGCTCATTGATGTGACGGGTGGCCGTCTCATGATGAGGATCAAAACTGACATTCAAAAGGTCTAGGTTGAACTCACCGGTTGTGATGTGTTGTTTGATCTTGCGATGATCCGCGATGAGCTCCGGGAGATACACGCCGGGCTTTTTCCATTGAGGAGAGGCCTCTCCCACCGCAGAGTCGGGGAGCGGTTCATTGTGCAAGATGGAATTGATATGGAGAAAAATGACACGGCGCTGGGTTTCCCGTTTGAGGCTGAGGGCGAGATTCATGGCATAGGTCGAACTGCCCGAGCCCTTGACCGGACTGTAAATGGAAATGACGGTGTTCTCTAAGAACGGCTCACTTCGGGTAATCTTGTCTCGGATCCTTTTGGAGAGGCTCTGGGTCAGCCCAATCCCGAGACCCGGAATCGTCTTGGAGAGATTTAAGAAATCTCCTTTAGGGATTTTGATGACAGTCGAGTCATTGAGGGCCTCTACGGTTTGAGAATGATTCTCACCGGTAAAAATGGAAACAACCCCGAAATGCATCCCCCTAAAAATGAATTCCACATTCTGTTTTTTCCCGCTGGGGCTTAAGGTATAAGCCTGCAGACGCCCGGAAACCAGACAATAAAAACCACCGCCCGGGGTATCCTCCTGGCAGATGATATCGCCTTTTTTATATTCTTCTAAGATGCATTTTCTGGCAATGACGGTGAGCTCAAACCAATTGAACTGGCTGAAAATGGGCAGCTGTTTGATGATGGAAATTTTTTGGGAAATTTGAGAGAATCCGTTCATTTGATAATATCACTCTCCAGCCATTCGAATTCCTTGGCCAGAACACCCTTGGCGATCCGGATCGTTTTTGGGTCGTGGTTGGATTGATTTTCTTTAAAATTGGCTTCGATGCGTTTTCTCGCTTCCCGGCAAAAGAGATCCGCCAATTCTATCGAATTTTTTGTGATGGAATTCTTGGCGAGGTGCCCCGCATAGGAAACACTGGCGGCCATGGCAAAAAGATCGGTTCCGATATCCACAACGCGGTTTAAGAGACTCTGTTTGGATTCTAACTTTTTTTGGTGTCTCAGCATGGCCTGAAAGATCACCCGGCCTAAACGCCGGCTTTTGCTATCAATGAAATTTAGATGATCGACAAGGTTCCCTGGCATAGTTCCCAAGAAGCCTGTTTTTACGAAAGGTTTCCAGAGCTTAAGATACCACGTCAGGTAATGAAGACCGATAGAGACAGCGTTTTGCATTCGTTTTCCAAACTTAAGCTTGGGATCGAGAAGCGCTTTGAGCCGTGTCAGATGCGGATCTAGGGCCTCGCGCGCAATAAAAAGGTGCATAATCTCCGTTGTCCCCTCGATGATGAGATTGATCCGGACATCCCTAAGAACCCTTTCCACCGGCCAATAATCCGCCCCCCTTGCCCGAAGAGAAGAGGCCTGCTCGTATCCCTGGCCGCCGCGGATTTGGAGGGTATCATCCACGATTTTCCAGCTATGATAGGTGCAAAAATGTTTCGCCATGGCTGCCTCCAGACGGATATCCTTCTTTTGATCGTCCGCCATGGCGGCGGTCAGCCAACTGACGGCCTCCATCGCAAAGGTATGGCTGGCCATGGAACCCAGTTTTAATCCGATCGCCTCATGCTCGCCGATGGGCTGGCCCCATTGCTTTCGTTTGGCAGCCCACTGCCGGGCCACGTGCAAACACCATTTGGCGATTCCCGCTGAAGCCGCTGGAAGCGTCAAGCGCCCGGTGTTGAGTGTGGTAAGAGCGAGTTTCAATCCCTCGCCTTCTCCCAGGATGATATTTTCTCGGGGGATCTCGACGTCTTTCAAACGGATCAGGCCATTTTGGATCCCGTGCAGTCCCATGAAATGGCAGCGGTGGACCACCTCAAAGCCTGGGGTATCTGTCTCCACAATGAAAGCGGTGAATTGTTTTTGTTCTTTGCCATTGACGATTTTCGGGGGTGTGACCGCCATCACCACGATGACGCCGGCGATGGGACCGTTGGTGCACCATAACTTTTCGCCGTTCAAGAGAAAATATTTCCCATCTTCCATTGGGGTTGCGGTTGTGGTCATCTGCCGGGGATCGGAACCGGCGCCTTCTTCGGTTAAGGCAAAGGCGGAAATCATCCCTTGCGCAAATTTGGGAAAGTATTTTTTCTTTTGCTCTGGGGTTCCAAAAAGCTTTAGGGGCTGCGGCACTCCAATGCTTTGATGCGCCGAAAGCAAGACCGCCGTGGATCCGCAAAAACTAGCGACCAGATGAATGGCACGGTTATAATTCACCTGGCTTAAACCTAATCCTCCATATTCTTTAGGGATCTTGATGGCAAAGGCCTTCAGGTCCGCAAGGCCTTGAATGACCTCCGGAGGAATTACACTGGTTCGATCCACTTCATCCGGGTCCAGTCTCTCTTTGAGCAATTTTTCGAGTTTAGACAGCAATTCGTCGCCTTGTCTTTTTTCCTCTTCGGATTGAATGGGAAAAGGATAGATCAATGGCCAATCCACAACGCCATGAAAGAGTTTCAAGGCGAAGCTCGGGTACTTCCACTCCTTCTCCCGTGCCGCCTCAACGAGTTCCAGAGAGGCCCTCTTCTCTTCGCTGATGTGTTTGTCGAACACGTTGATTTGTAGATCTCCTTCTTACCCTAACCACATCCTATTTCAAATACCTCTCCGCCAGCGTCCCGACCTCTTCCACGCGCACCCCGCTATGCCAAACGCAATCCGGATAAACCATGATATTGACCCCCTGACTGCACTGACCGAGGCATTTGGCCTGGGCCACGCGGATTTTGGGATGCAACCCCCGTTCCTTGGCTAGACGCCGTAATTCCTGAAAAACCACCTCGCCCTGATGATCGGCGCAGCTGGGGCTCTGGCCCTGACGGTCATTGGTGCAGACAAAGATTTGCTTTTGATAGGGGATCTCTTTGGTATTCATGGTTTGTACCTTCTTTCCTCCGACATCTTTTAAGGATGATATAACAAATCAAAGGCAACCTTGGAACACTAGAAACATGGGCGACTTGACTCCTCGGTGACTTCCACGAGATTTTGGCTTTCGGGGAGGTTCATTGGTTGATTTGAAAAGAATTGATCATATCCCACGCCGTGCCGGCATAGTCCTTATAATGATCCGCGTCAGCGGTAAAGGTGATGATGTACGCTTTATAACCCTGGATCATCCATACCTGGAGGATCTTAATATCAAACTCGGCCTTGACCACATACTCAATCTTATGGCCGACTTTACCGGCCAAAACCGCTGGACTCGAATCTAGAACTTCAATGTTCTGGTACATGACCCGCAGTTGATTAATGGCCATCTCGCTAAATTGCATCAGGGGCATGGGACGCCCCCCTAAGTCCTGGACCGTGATGTTGAGATTCTCTTGAAAGACATCCATACGGTCTTTCCTGGGAGACTTAAAAGCCACAACCGCCAGGCCCTCTGCCTTTTCATGGACGGTCCAGTCCTTTGGGTATTTGATCTTAATGCCATAAACAGATTCCTGGTACCATTGATAGCGAGAGGCGCAGCCGGATAAAGCCGTACTCAAAATAATTAAAATGGATATTGTAAAATTTCTAAAATAGTTCATTGCTAAATCTCCTCCCTCAACCGCCACAAATACTCACACGGACGAAAGCGCTCAGCCTTCAACGTCAGTTCAAAACCTTTAAGGGCATGAGTGATCTTATCAATGCCAACACTCTTAGCGTAATGGATAAGCCCTCCCCGAAAAGGCGGAAAACCCGTGCCTAAAATCATGCCTATGTCGAGCGTATCGGGATCGTCCACAATCTGCTCCTGTAAGCAACGCGCCGCTTCGTTAATCATCGTATAGATCATCCGCTGCAGACACTCCTCGGGTGTCGTGCTGCGGTTGTTTTTATTCGTAAGGAATTGATAGATCGCGGGATTGGGGGTCCTTTGACGATTGTGGATGTAAAATCCTTTTCCGGATTTTTTACCCAAGAGGCCCTGGAGATAAACCTTTTCAAAAATGTCAACGGGTTTAAACCGCTCTCCAAAGCTCTCTTTAAGCAAATGCAGGACCTTGATCCCGATATCCAAACCCACCTCATCCGACAACCGGAAAGGCCCCATGGGCATCCCAAAATCCGTTATGATCCTATCAATCCATTCCAGTTTGGTCCCTTCTTCTAAAAGCCGGCCGGCCTCGTTGACATAACTTAAGAGAATCCGGTTGATCAAAAACCCGCAGGAATCTTTGACGAGGATGGGAGTTTTCTTAAGGCGCCTGGCCAAATGAAAACTCGAGGCCAGGGTTTCGGGAGAGGTGAATTCGGTTTTGATAATCTCCACCAAAGGCATACGGTGGACCGGATTAAAGAAATGAAAGCCAACGACTCGGGAAGGATCGTTGGTCGCTTTGGCGATCTCGGTAACCGATAAGGCCGAGGTGTTGGTGCACAAGACGGTCTCTGGTTGCGTCACCTCTGCCAGCTCTTTGAAAATTCTTTTTTTGATGTCTGGATCCTCGACAACGGCCTCTAGGACGCAATCGGCCTTGGCAAAGCCGCTGTAATTCAGGCTGATGGTGATCTGTCCCATGCGTCGTTCGGCTTCAAATTTTTTAAGCTTTCTTTTTTGAACCGCCTCCTGATAAATCTTGTGGGCCGCTTTAAGTCCCTTGGTCAGCGCTTCATAATTGACATCTTTGAGCCTGACCGAGATTCCCTTTGAGCTTAAAATCTGCGCGATCCCACCGCCCATCACGCCGGCGCCGACCACAGCGCATTTCTCGATCGTCTTCGGCTTAATTTGTTCTGCTCCCGATGGTAAAAATTTCTTAAATCGCTCTGTTAAGTAATAAACCTTAATTAGATTCTTGGAGACACGACTGACGACCAGCTCACCGAAGGCCTGGGCCTCGATCTGAAGGGCCCTTGAGCGCCCGAGCTTGTGAGCCTTTTGAAGGACATCCATGGCCTTCAATGGCGCGGGATAAAATCCTTTCGTCCTTTGTTCAGCCATCTTTCGGGATTGGGAAAAGAGAATCGATTGGCCGGCACGGTTGGATTCTAGGAATCGGGTAAGCGGATCCTTGTTAAAGCTGCGCGGTTTGACTTTCTTGGCTAAGATTTCATCAAGAAATTCTCGGAGAGATTCATTGAGGCCATTCTGAGAAAAAAGACGATCCACTAAACCGATCTTATAAGCTTCCCATCCGCTTAAGACCCTTCCTCCGGAGATAATTTTGATAGCTTCCTTAAGACCCACAAGCCGAGGCAGGCGATAAGTTCCGCCGAATCCGGGAATAACTCCCAGATTCACCTCGGGAAGGCCGATCTTCACTTTTTCGTTAAACGTGGCCACGCGATAGCGGCAGCTTAACGCCAGCTCGCAGCCGCCCCCTAAGGCCACGCCGTTGATGACGGCCACCGTGGGGACTTTGAGATCTTCGAGTTTATTCAAAACGTCTTGACCGGCTTTGGATTTGGCTTCGCCGTCTTTAGGATCGGTAATGAGTTCGATCTCTTTGATGTCCGCGCCAGCGAGAAAGACATCCTTTTTCAAACTGGAGATGACAACGCCGGCCAAAGAGCTCTTGTTTTGCAACTCATCCAAGATCCTCACAAGCTCCTCCAGCACTTTGGCCGTCAAGAGATTGACCTTGGCCTCGGGCTGATCGAATTCAATAAAGGCGATGTTGTTTTCAATTCGAAATTCTACGGGCATGATTTTTTAACCCCCATAGAAAACCTGTGTCACAGTAACATGTCGCAGCATGTCACAGTAGCGTGTCACAGTAAATGTCTTGGAGGCGTGTCCTAAAATGTCCCATATGGATGTCCTATAATGTCCTATATTTTGCCGCAGTTGATGATAAAACATAGTAGGCCCCTTTAAGCTCGCCCTTCATCTCAGTGTCCACTAATTTTTATTTCATCTCGTGTTCCTGACTTATGGAGTCATTAACATCACCCAGTTTCTTTTGCCAATAAGATAAGCTAGATATTCTTTTTTATGTATGCGAAATTGGTAATAGCCTGTTGTTTTTTCGTTTTCAAACATGGGGTCGTTAAATTACCTTTCCAAGATTACCGCCGCGCCCTGGCCCCCGCCCACGCACAGCGCCACCAATCCCGCATGGAGATTGTTTCGATGAAGGTGCTTGAGCATGGTGAGAATGAGGCGCGCCCCGCTGGCGCCCACGGGATGGCCTAAGGCGATGGCCCCTCCATTGACATTGAGAATCTCGGGTTGGATCGATCCCGTGAACCCTTCATAGCTGAACTCCCGAGCGAAGGCCGGGCTTTCTAACGCCTTAAGGCATGCTAACACTTGCGCGGCAAAGGCCTCGTTGATTTCGATGGCATCGATGTCTTTTAAACTCATCTCTGCTTTTTTTAGAACGCGGGGAATCGCGTGCGCCGGCCCAATCCCCATCCGGTGCGGCTCAACGCCGGCAAAAGTAAACGCCCGCAAATACCCTAAAGGCTTAAAGCCCATATCTCTGGCTTTGCTTTCTCTCATCACCAGCAGGGCCACCGCCCCGTCGGTCACTTGGCTGGAATTTCCAGCGGTGACCGTGCCGGCGACGCGATCAAAAATCGGCCTCAAGGCCGCCAGCGCCTCGAGCGTTTGGTTCTCCCGGGGGCCGTTGTCTTTGTCCACAACGCTTTTATAATGGGGGCCGGGAATGACCGGAACGATTTCTTCTTTTAAGCGCTCGCGTCCGGCGATGGCCCGTTGGTGGCTCCGCAGGGAAAATTGATCCTGATCTTTGCGGCTAATGCCGAATTCCTTGGCCAGAACTTCCCCTGTCTGGCCCATATTCAGACCGCACACTGGATCCGTGAGGCCTAGGTTCAAGCCGATACGCGGCTTTAAAAATCTAGGCCGAATCTGGCTTAAGGCCCGCAGTTTTTCCAGAAAAGTCTTGGATTTGCTGAATCTAAAAATAATCTCCTGGAGGCCTTTGGAGACGAAAAACGGGATGTTGCTCATGGATTCGGTCCCTCCGGCCAGAACACAATCCACTTCATTCATGTGTATTTTGGCAGCGGCGCTTGTCACGGCCTCCAGACCGGAGGCGCAGTTTCGATGAACAGTAAAAGCCGGTGTTGTGGAAGGAATCCCGCTTAAGAGCGCGATGACCCGCGAGATATTGGCGGCGTCGGGCGGTTGGGAGACATTCCCAAAAATGACTTCGTCAATCAGAGTCACATCCAGATTCAATCGTTCGATCAACTCTCGTGCGGCGATCCTTCCCAGCTCCTGGGCGCTTAAGTCGTTAAAGACCGTGCCCATCTTGGCAAAGGGGGTGCGGATGCCGTCTATGATGGCGATTCTTTCCATTATATTAGAACTTGAGTTTGGCAAATTTTCGAATTTGTCGTCGGAAAAGTCTCTCGGATCGCAAAAACAGGTTTTCGATACCACAAAATTGCTTTCTCGACGAGAACTACCTGAAAATACGGCCCAAAAGCCCGAAAAAGTGCCAAACTCAAGTTCTCTACTTCTTTACTTCTGACTTCTGACCTCTGACTTCTGACCTCTCCTACGATTTCGGACGAAGATCCAAAATTCTCTTTTCCTTAGAAGAGGTCTCTAATTCCAATCTTTTAACCAATTCCGGCAACGAGGTGAAAATGATCTGATTCGGCGTGACCTCGGTGGCGGAAGCAATGCTTTTTTTGAGTTCTTCTTCCATCTGCCGTTTTTCGGAATTTTGGGAGCACACGTACACCACCAGCTCATCGACCTCATGAGGATCATTGTCTTTCTTACGAATCTCGATCTGCCATTCGATGATCCCGGGAAAACCGTTTAACACGGTGGCAAAGTGATTCAAGTCGACCAAGGCCCCTTTGATCTTGGAGAGCGCCAATCCCTTGATATCGGAGATCCGCGTGATTTGACTGCTGATCCGGCCAACTTGCCGGCGGCAGTACGGGCACGGCTCATAGGTGATACCGCCTTTGACAAAATCCCCGGTTCGGTAGCGCACCACCGCGCTGCCCCGGCAATCCAGGGCGGTATAAACCAATTCGCCGTCTTCTCCCTCTTTCTGGGTTTCGCCCGTGTGGGGATCAATCACTTCAAAGATCTCCTTGTCGGGATAAAGATGATATCCGCTGGATGTGCCTGGTTTAGAGGGGCACTCCGCCCATGCCGAGCGGGCCTCGGTAAATCCATAGGTCCCAAAAATCGCGGTCTGGGTTGCGCCCATGGACATCAAAAGGTTTCTCAGTTTATCTTTATACGGCTCGGTCACCGTGGCCGCGCCCAAAACCACCTTTTTGACAAAATCCATCCGGCATCCTTTTTCCTGAGCCACACGAAAAAAATGATAAACGTAGCTGGGCACGCCGAGAATCACTGCGGGTTTCATCTTGAGGATCGCGTTGATATTGCCTTCGGTGGTCATCACCTTGCCGCCTCCGGTGCTCAAGGCCAGAACCCCTGAAGACAGCCCGCCAAAGACGACCTGCCAAAACGCCAGATGCGGAGCAAACGGAAAGACATTGACAATCCGCTCGGAGTCTTTGATGTCGAACAACTTCAGCATCCGGGCCCCCGAGAGATAAAGATTGTTGATGTCGTACATCGAATATAAGAATGATACCGGCGTGTGCGTTGTGCCCGTGGTGAAGGTCATAAAGACAGGACGGTACTCTTTGCCCATTTGATCATGGAGAAATTCCTCGCCTCGTAAAATCTTCTTTAAAGCCAGTTGGAGAAGCCGAGGGGCCGGCCAGAAGCGCCGGATTTTTTCCGCATCCGGCTGCAGCACAAATTCCTTAAACTTCTCGAGGGACTCGGGTGAGGGAAGAAAATCCAGCTTCGAGGTCATGGGGACGCGCCTTAAGTCCTCGATCGTCCGGATGGTGCGGGGATCGATACGGTTTTGATCGAAGAGTTTCCGGTAATAGGGGCTGAAAGGATAAACCTGTCGGGTGATAAACTCGTACAGCTTTTTGTTTTGGAGTTTACGGATCTGGTTGTAGGAAAAATGGGAAATGGGACTCCAGGGATTCATAGGGGCCTTTAGGTCGTTTGGGGATTATACTACAAAACAGGACACCAGACACTCCCCTCTTTAAATTTTTTCTATAAAGCCAAAAATTTCTGGATCAGCAGGGCAAATCCTAAGGTGAGTCCGGTGGCCGTCAGAAGGTATACGATCGCGCACCGTTTGCCAAACTTGGTCCAGATCACAAAGAGTTCCGTGAAGTCGGTTGTGACTCCAACCAGGACGATGACGAAAACAACGGCAAGGGTAGCACCCATTTGATAGAGTTGGCCGGCAAAAACCGAAAACCCCTCGGAACAAAGTTCCACCATGGCCGCCACCGGCACAGCCAGAAAGACCGGATTAAAAGAGGCGTGGACACCCAAATAACGAATGATCCAGGGCGTTGGGATAAACGCTTTCAGGCCGGCCGCCAAAAGAAGCCCAAATCCCAGATATTTCCAAAGCTCCCCAAACGCCTGGCCGGCCTGCTTTAAGGCCCGAAGGATTCTTTGGGATAAAGAAAGCTGAGCCTTTTGCTCGTCGTTAAGCTCTGTTTTAAAAACCTCCTGATCTGTTGGAAGGGATTCTGGAAACCAGGCACGATCTTCCAAACAACCTATCAACACTCCGGTGAGGAAGGCCACCGTCAAGGCCCCTAGGAAAATGATCGTCGTTCCTGTCAATCCCAGGAATTTATAAAAAACCGTCAATTGCACCAACCCCGCCCAAGGTGCCGCCAGCAGGAAGGTCAGGGCAGCCGCTCTGGTAGCGCCCTGCTTTCTTAAGGTGACAGCGATGGGGATGGCCCCGCAAGAACACAGGGAGGCCACTGTCCCGGAAAGAGTAGCGCGCAGGAGTGTCCCCAGGCTGTTTTTCCCCAGATAACGCAGAAGACTTTGGCGGGGGACAAACTCGGCAATGAGCCCAGCGATGAGAAAGCCGATCAGAAAATAGGCCCAGAGTTCTGCGAATAAACTCTTCAAGGCATTCGCATAGGCGATGGCAAAGTTGAAAAAAGGATTTGTCATCCTAGCCCAATCCGCATTTTCTGTTAAGACTATTAAAGTCTACCCAGAAACTTTCCTTAAGTCTTTGTTTCTCTGGAATAATTTTCAAACAGTTGATGAGCCAAAAGGCCAGAATGAGTATCACAATTGTTTCTATCATATTTACCTCCTTGCTTACTCTGCAGTTCTGTCAAAAGTCCTCATCTATCGTGTCATTGCGAGGCCGCCGCAGTTTGGCGGGGGAAGCAATCTTTTAAACTCTAAAGAGATTGCTTCGTCGTCGCTAAGAAGCGCTCCTCCTCGCAATGACACATAGTTGTTGTTGCAAATTTTCCGTATAACTTCTCTTCTTTCATAAAACTTTTGACAATACCTACTCTGCAGAGTTTGAGAGCCTTACGGTCTGCTGCTTTCTTACTTCATAATTCCACTTCCACACCGCATAAATGGCGGGGTACACCAGAAGCTCCATAATAAACGACGTGAAAATCCCCCCGACCATGGGCGCGGCGATCCGCTTCATCACATCCGCGCCGGTCTCCCAGCTGGCTGACCACATGATGGGCAAAAGCCCGACAAAGGTGGTGCCCACCGTCATCAGTTTGGGACGAATGCGTTTGACCGCACCGTGCACAATCGCCTCCTTAAGATCAGAGAAATCGCGCATCGCGCCTTTTCGGCGGGCTTCCTCATAGGCCAGATCCAGATACAAAAGCATGATGACGCCGGTTTCGGCATCCACGCCTGCCAGCGCAATGAGCCCCACCCATACGGCGATCGACAGGTTATAGCCCAACACCCACAAAAGCCAGAGCGCGCCCACCAAGGAAAAAGGCACAGCCAAAAACACAATGCCGGTTTTCACCAACGACTTGGTATTGATGTACAGAAGAAAGAAGATGATAAAAAATGTGAGGGGCACAACCACCATCAGCCGGCTCTTCACGCGTTCCATGTATTCGTACTGGCCGCTCCAAGTCAAGGCGTAGCCGGTGGGCAGTTTAAGTTTTTCGCTGACAATTTTTTTGGCTTCAGTGACATAACTTCCAATATCCCGGCCCGTCATATCGACATAAACGTAACCGGCCAGCAGACCGTTTTCATCGCGGATCATGGCCGGGCCGTAGCGGAGTACAATATCCGCAATCTGGATCAGCGGAATGTGCTGACCCAAAGGGGTCGGCACCAAGACGCGTTTGAGGTTGTCAACGTCATCGCGCAACTCCCGCGGATAGCGCACATTGACCGGATAGCGCTCCCGGCCTTCCACGGTCGTTGTGATATTCTCTCCACCGATTGCGGACATCACGATCATCTGAGCCTCTTCCACCGAAAGGCCATACCGGGCCAGTTGGTCGCGCTTCAATTCAAAGTCCAGAAAATAACCGCCCGCCACCCGCTCGGCGTAGATGCTGCGGGTCCCGGGGATTTCTTTGAGGATCCGCTCCAGCTCTATGCCGATTGCCTCGATTTTTTTGAAATCCGAGCCGAAGATCTTGATGCCGATCGGGGTGCGGACACCCGTCGTGAGCATGTCGATCCGGTTTTTGATGGGCATGGTCCAGGCGTTGGTGGTGCCGGGAATCTTGAGGGCCTGATCCATTTCGTTGATCAATTGCTCATACGAAATTTTGCGCTTCCCTTCTTGCTGGGGTTTCAGCAGAACCACGGTTTCCATCATGGAAAAGGGGGCCGGGTCCGTGGAGCTTTCGATGCGGCCCGCCTTGCCAAAGACGCGCTCCACTTCCGGGAAACTCTTGAGGACCCGGTCCTGCGTTTGTAAGAGTCTCTGCGCTTGGGTTACGGAGATTCCCGGTAGGCTGGTGGGCATGTAGAGGAGCGTGCCTTCATTGAGCTGCGGCATAAACTCCCGGCCCAGCCAGAAATAGACCGGAACCGTCAGGAGAACCACCCCTGCGGCTAGGGCGATGACCAAATGGCGGGCATCTACGACCGCGCGGACTAGGGGTTCATAAATTCGAAATAAAAACCGGCTGACCGGATGATGCACCTCGGCGCGAATTTCTCCTCCGGCAAAAAAGGTGACGATGCGCTTGAGCCAACGCGGACGAAATTTAAACACGCGTTCCCGGATCAGCAGGACCATCAAGGCCGGCGCCAGGGTCACCGACAAAATCGCGGCAAAGGCCATCGCGTAATTTTTCGTGAAGGCCAGAGGCTTAAAGAGGCGGCCTTCCTGGGCTTCGAGACTGAAGATCGGGATAAAGGAAATCGCAATGACCAGAAGTGAAAAAAAGATCGGCCGGCCCACCTCTTTGGCCGCGGTGATCAGCACTTCGTTGTAGGGTTCTTTTCGTCCCCCCTCTTTCCAGCGTTCGATGCGCTTATGGGCGTTCTCAATCAGGACAATGGAAGCGTCCACCATGGCGCCGATCGCGATGGCAATGCCACCGAGCGACATGATATTGGAGGTGATCTTCATAAAATGCATCGGGATAAAAGAGATCAGAACCGCAATGGGCAAAGTAAAGATGGGAATGACAGCACTACGAAAATGCCAGAGGAAAAGCACGATGACCAGACTCACCACGATCATCTCCTCTAAGAGTTTTTCTTTTAAAGTGTCGATGGAGCGTTGAATCAGCTCCGAGCGGTCGTACAACGTGACGAGGTGAACCCCTTCGGGAAACGAGGGTTCAACTTCCTTGAGCTTCGCTTTCACACGGTCAATGACCGTCAGGGCGTTTTCACCGTAACGCATAATCACTGTGCCGGTCACCACGTCCCCTTGACCATCCAAATCAGCGAGCCCCCGGCGGATCTCCGGTCCGATTGTGACCGTGGCCAGATTTTTCACCAGAATCGGCGTTCCGTTTTGGTCGGTCCCAACGACAATCTTCTCTAAATCTTGGATCGACTTGGCATAGCCGCGGCCCCGGACCATGAATTCCGCCCCGGCAAATTCCAAGAGCCGGCCACCGACCTCCTGATTTCCTTTACGGATCGCCTCGATTACGGTGGTTAGGGGGATGTTATAGGCGAGAAGCCGGTTGGGGTCGATGGTGATTTGATACTGTTTGATAAACCCTCCCAGGGACGCGACCTCAGCCACACCGGGAACGCTCTGCAGATGATAGCGAAGATACCAGTCCTGAAAGCTCCTCAGCTCCTGAAGATTGTGTTTTCCGGATGTGTCAACCAGCGCATACTGATAGACCCATCCGACTCCCGTGGCATCGGGCCCGAGTTCGGTTGTGACGCCTTCGGGCAGCCGCGGGATGATTTTGCTTAAGTATTCCAGGGTCCGGCTGCGGGCCCAGTAAATATCCGTGCCGTCCTGAAAAATCACATAGACGTAGGAAAACCCAAAATCCGAGAACCCGCGGATGGCTTTGACCCGGGGCGCTCCCAAGAGGGCGCTGATGATCGGATACGTCACCTGGTCTTCGATGATGTCCGGGCTTCTGTCCCAGCGGGAATAAATAATGACCTGGGTGTCGGAGAGATCCGGAATCGCATCAAGGGGAATATTTTTGAGCGACCAAAGCCCGCCTAAGATGGCAGAAAAAACCAGGATCAAAACCAGAAATTTGTTGCGGGCCGAGAAGTCAATGATCCGTTCGACAAATCCTTCGCGTGTTTTTTCGTTATTGTCCATGGGAACCTCCAGGCTGTGGGGCCCCTTCTTGCGGCGCGCTACCAGAAGAAGCATTGCCGACAGCAGCGCCCGGTGTGGGTCCGCTCATCCCTTCCAGCGCCGCCTTCAGCCGGCTTTCAGAATCAATGAGAAAGTTGCCGCTGGTTACCACCCGTTCTCCGTCTTGAAGTCCCTCTTTGACCTGGTCAAATTCCTCGGCCGACGATCCTAAAACAACATCCCGGGGCTCAAAAAGGCCCTGGCCTTTGTCCACAAAGACAATCTGTTTTGTGCCAGTGTTGAAGACCGCCTCTTGAGGAACGGTCAGGGCCTCACCTAAGTTCACGCGGATTGTGGCATTCACATACATGCCGGGTTTGAGTTGACCCTGGGGATTTTCTAATTGGGCACGGATTCTCGTCGTGCGCGTGGTGGGATCCACCAGGGGATCGATGCTGCGAATTTTTCCGGGAAAGGTTTGTCCTGATAAGGCCGGGACCTCCACGATCAAATTCTGTTCTACCTGAATTAAGGGAAGCTCATATTCATAAACCTGGGCGTACATCCACACCAGTTGCCCGGGGTTCGCGTAAAGGAGTCCGTGCTCTGGCTCAGGGCGTTGGCCGATCTCTTCGATCAGCTCGTCACTTAAGCCCAGGTGTTTTAGACGAATGCGGGCGGATTCCACCAGTCTCCGGGACTGGTCAACGACCTCGACAATCGAGCTTTTTTGCGAACGCTGATACGCGGCCACGGCCTGGATGTACTCAGCCTGGGCCTGATACAATTCGGGATCGTGGGCAATGGTCCCCACGGCGCGAATCGTTTTGGTGAGCTGGCGTTTTTCAACCAAACTGGTTTTGATCCCAATGAGCTGTTGCTTTTGGGGGGTGAGGAGAACCGGAGAGTAGCCTTCGGGGACTGGGGCTTCTGCTTGGCCTTCCATGGGCGCCGTTTGGGATGGCGCGTCCTCTTCGTAGACCGGTACCATGTCCATACCCATGGGCGATTTACCGGGTTTGTCGGATTTGTAACCGGGGATCATCGGGTCGGTCCAATAGAGGATCTTCTTTTCTTTCTTGCCAGCCTTCTCTTTTTTTGCGGAAGATTTTTCTGCCGGGCTTTTTGTTAGTCTTTCTTTCGGGCTTTCGATCACATGCGTCCCACAGATTGGGCACGTCACACTCTCCCCTTCTTTGGCCACAACCAGCATTGGGCAGGGTTTGCCATCATGCACCCGGGGACAATTATGCAGATAGCAGATGTCTTTGGCCGTTTTGGTGGTTTTTTTAACAAACTTCATATTACAGATAGGACAATCTCCCGGGCGATCGCTGGTATACATCGGGTGCATGGTGCAGTAATAAACGGTTTTCTCCTTGGATTGGTGGGAGCTCCTTTTCGAGTTTAATAGGACGACCCCGATTCCTAAGAGCACCACTATCAAAATGAAAAACAAAAATTTCCTTTTCATGATCAGGTCCTCCTTAATGATCTAAATCAGTACCGACAGCCCTTTCCAACAGCGCAAAATTTTTCATGGCCTCCGCGAAGGCCTGATAATAGGCGAGCTTGCTGTTGAGATAAACCCGTTCGCTGTCCATAAAGTTTAAGATG
This sequence comes from uncultured Planctomycetales bacterium, assembly GCA_964620805.1. GTDB lineage: Bacteria > Omnitrophota > Gorgyraeia > Zapsychrales > JAHFFX01 > CAZUJQ01. Next base: position 73,716 of record CAZUJQ010000002.1, read on the forward strand.
TCGGTTTGTCCGGCTTCATAACCCGCCTGATCGGACTTCAGGGCGATCTCAACTTGGGGGATGAGCGCATTTTCATAGAGATCCAGAACTTGGCTAGAGGCCATAAACTGATAATACGCATTTTTCACCTCGAACTCACTTAAGTTTTCGGTGTCTTTTAAGCCGGCCTCGCTGGCCTGAAGATTCTTTTTGGCTTCCTTGACCCCGGGAACAAGGCGGTTCTGCCACAAGGGAATGGTGAATTTGATCGGAATCATCCAGGCATCGCGGCCGTCATCCGGGTCGCTGGTATCGCCCGCGCCGATCTTATAATATTGAAACCCAACCGAGATGTCCGGCGCGTATTCGAATTTCGATAATTTCAAGGCGTGTCTCTGGCGTTCGACCATGGCCTCGGCTTCCAGCACTTCCGGGCGATGGTGCTTGGATTTTTCCAAGAGATCTTCCAGGGTCAACGCCAGCTCCGGGACATCCGGTGAATCTATACTCTGGATTTCCAAAGGCTGGTCGGCCCGGCGGTTCAAAAGCGCTTTGAGGGAAGCCTTAAGGCTTTGCTTTTGCTGGCGCAACATAAAAATCTTCTGCAGGATCTCGGAGAGCTCGGCCTGCGTCTTGGCCACGTCCCTTTGGGGCCCCTGCTGGCTAGCGTAGCGCGCCTGGGTGATGCCTTCCAATTTATTCAGGAGTTCGCGGACCTCCCCAGTCACTTTCAGGCCGGAGTCTACCGCATAAAGATCATAATAGACCTCTGAAACTTTAAAGATGAGATCGCGCTCGGTCATTTTAAACTTGGCGTGCGCGCCTTGGGTCTCGGCCCCGGCGATCTTTCGTTTTTCACGGAGTTTCGCCGGGAAAGGGATCATTTGCTCAAACTCATACATCTCCTCTTGCGGGCCGAGGCGCGTTTCCAGCATCGGGCCCATAATAGACAAGCCGGCGGTGGGATCCGGCAGGCTAGAGGCCTGCGGAATCCGGCTTTGGGCCGCGTGCCAGTGGGCCTCGGCCGCCTTAAGCTGGGGATTGTTGGCTAAGGCTTCCTGGATCAAAATATCGAGATCAGAAGTGGTCTGCGATAAAGCGGCCTTCGGGGGGATGAGCACACTTGCCAGAATTATGGCTATAAAGACCTTCCCTAAGATTCTATAAACACGCATTTTGATCACCTTTCAATATGTATTTATTTTTGAATATAGTCTACCCTAAAACCGATAGAGAATAGTAGCTTTTTGAAGAAATTTTGTGGGGTCTAAAATTAGATTTGCAAAATAGAATTCTTGAGGTACAACAGAGGAGAACTGGGGAAATTTGCCAAGGAGGCGATCAGGGGCATGTTTGAATCATTCCAGCCTTCCCAGGAAATCTGAAAATAAACCGTTGCGGCCAAGGCCTTGGTGATGTCTATTTTAAAAGGTAAGATGTTTTCAGGTTTTATCCCGGAAAACTTAAGGCACGGACACAAGAAAGGATCAGAAGAAGTCGGTAAAGATGTTGCGTGGTTTTCAGAAGGACAAAAGCTAGGGGGTGAATCTGCCTGGGCCTGGGGAAGAAAACAGCAGCACGACACAAAGACCACCAAAAACAAAACGCCTGTAAACCCACAGCCCAATTTTTGCGCAGGATTTTTCATGGCTGATTTAAATGTACTCTATGTTTTTGGGAAAGTCAAATGAAAATTTTAGGTCTTTCCCGAGTTTGTAGCAACATAGCAGCGGCTTTTCTTTCTTTTTGCTA
>CAZUJQ010000003.1:0-57583 GCA_964620805.1 uncultured Planctomycetales bacterium
GTCGAAAGCCTTTCTTCTTACGACAATATTTTCAAAAATTTGCCAAACTCAAGTACCTTATTTTAATATGATCTGGCTAGTATTTCTTTGGTCTTGGTTTAGATATTTTTCTTTAAAAGTTTTCCAATATCCTGCTTCCTATATTTCGTTCTCGATCTCGCTCCACTTATTGTTCATTAGTCTGTTGAGTTTTATCGACCCAACGGAACTTTACTTGTCGGATGCGATGATACGTCTTCTGTTAGCACCGGCTGTCCTGGCGATCCTTTATGTGTTTTTGGTTGAAACCGATAAAACCGGCTGGGTTTTTCAGTGATAACTATTTATGATTCTTTCTAATTCCTGGGCGAGCGAATAGGCATTTAGTCTCTGAAGGTATACGACCTGCTCTTGGGCGTTGGTTTTATCGCCGTTTTTTAGATAGGCTATCCCTAAATGGTAACGAGCTTCCGGGTATTGAGCTTTGATTCCCAGAGCATTTTGAAGGCATGTGATAGCTTTCTCAAAGAGATCTTTCTTTAAGTAGGCGATCCCCAAATAATAATGGGCCTCTAGATAAAACTGATTAATTTCAACAGCTTTCTCAAAGCAGTCAATGGCTAAATCATAGTTCTTTTCTATGGAATAATAAAGCCCCAGCTCATAATAGACCTCTGCATTTTTTGACCCCCATTTAGCAGCTTTTTTATAGTGCTTGATCTTTCGCTGATCATTACCCTTTAGGCTATAAATCCTGCCTAAATGTTCATGGGGTATTGGATATTTCGGATTGTGGTAAATGGCTTTTTGATAATAGCGGATCGCTTTAGGATAATTTTTATTTTCTTCATAAGGCATGGCAAAATTGCAAAATATTTTAGCGTAGGTTGGTTGGGGAAGGAGGTTTTCAAAAAAACGCAAAGACATCAGTCCCAGAATTATAAAACCAGTCGTTTTAAATTTGTCCTTGGTCATAATTATAATTATTTTAACAGGAGAAAAAGTATAAATCAATGTGGGATGGATTTGCCATGCGGTCAATAGTATAAAGTCCAGATAAAATATCGTTCGGGAAGATAAAATTTCCGGAAAATTCGCAAGTGTTGCTTGACAGACAAAATGCAACCCTTATAATGTTGTTCACAAATTGAACATTATACCTCTTAAAGGGCATGCCAAAAGATACCTTAGACGAACGGGAATTTGAGCTTGTCAACATCATTGGCGCTAAAATCGGCTCCAATCAACGTGATCTATCCCACCACATGGACCTTTCTTTAGGAATGACCAATATGCTTATCCGAAGGCTCATCACCAAAGGCTACATCAGAATAAAACAGCTTAACAGACGAAAAGTGGAGTATATTCTTACTTCTAAGGGATTTGCCGAGAAAACGCGTAAATCGGTCAAGTATACGCTTAAAACAATTAATTCCATAAGCATTATAAAAAATCGTCTTAAAGAAATCCTAACCGAACTATACAAAAAAAATGAGAGAAATTTTTTGATTTTAGGCGAATCTGATTTGGCGCTTTTAGTCGAGATCGTTTTTAAAGAAATATCTGGCGGGGATTGTAATGTTTCCCGGATAAAGGATGTCGGAACCGATAAAATCGATGGTATTCTTTTGATCTGCAAAGAGAATTATTCGGGCGGGGTTGATCATAGGGTCCGGAAAAGCATAAACTTCATAGAAGAGCTTGCGAGAAATCACACATTTTGAAAAAGGCAAAAAATGAAAGTCATTATTCTCTGTGGCGGGAAAGGCGAGCGTTTACGGGAAGAAACAGAATATAAGCCCAAACCCCTTGTTAAAATTGGCGCCATGCCCATTTTGTGGCATATCATGAAGATATATTCTTATTATGGTTTTAAAGAGTTTATTTTGTGTTTAGGTTATAAGGGGGAAATGATTAAAGATTATTTTCTAAATTTTGAGGAGATGACAAATGATTTTACATTCAATTTACGCTCCAAGGAAAAACGAATCATCCATCATAACCAGAACAAACTGGAAGATTGGAAAATCACCTTTGTCGATACCGGAATCGATACCCAAACGGGTGGACGGATCGCAAAGATAAAAGAGTTTATTAAAAAGGAAGAGGATTTCTTTTTGACCTATGGGGATGGCCTTTCCGATATAAATATCGCTGCGCTCTATAAATTTCATAGAAGTAAAAAGAAGATTATCACTATTTTAGGGGTGTATCCCAGCACGACCTACGGTATTCTTAAGGTCCAAGACGGTGTGGTCCAAACCTTTAAAGAAAAGCCGACTTTAGAGGGTATGGTGAACGGAGGATTTTTCACCTGTAACAAGAAAATCTATGACTATATTTCCAATGAGAGGGAATGCGTTTTTGAAGAGGCTCCTTTAAGGAACTTAGTCCATGATAAAAAAGCGGCAGTCTATGTTCACAAGGGTTATTGGCAGTGTATGGATAATATCAAGCAGGCCGAGCGATTAAATCATGAGTATGAATCCGGAAACGCCCCTTGGGAAGTATGGAAGAAATGATTTATGGTCAATAAGACATATTGGAAGAATCGACAGGTCCTCATCACAGGTTATGAAGGTTTTTTGGGTTCATGGCTCACCAGAAGCTTACTAGAATTGGATGCGCGCATCATTGGTATTGATAAAGTAAAAAAGAGAGCGCATTCTGTTTTAGAGGGATTAAGGAAGAACGTTGTCTGTATTAAAGGCAATATTGCAGATCTGAAATTCGTGGTAAGGATTATGAATCATTACCGCCCGCAGATCATATTCCATTTGGCTGCAGAGGCGGTTGTGGGTAAGGCCAATAGCAATCCCATTCAAGCCTTTAAGTCGAATATCGAAGGGACATGGAATATTTTGGAAGCCTCCAAGAGCAAAAGTTTTATTGAAGCGATTGTTTCAGCCTCTAGCGACAAAGCTTATGGTGCCCATAAAAAACTTCCTTATAAAGAAAGTACACCTCTTTGCGGAGAACACCCTTACGATGTTTCCAAAAGCTGTGCGGATCTTTTGTGTTACGCCTATTATAAAACTTACAACGTTCCTGTCTGTGTGACTCGCTGCGGCAATATCTATGGGCCGGGGGATTTTCATTTCTCGCGGATTGTTCCCGATAGTATCCGCAGCATCCTCAAAGGCAGACAGTTTGTTATCAGAAGCGACGGAAAGTTCACGCGAGATTATGTTTATATTAAAGACATCGTGCTCGTTTATTTAATCTTGGCTCAAAAGATGAAACAATTAAAACTTTACGGACAGGCCTTCAATTTCAGCAATGAACAACCCATCGAAGTTTCAAGCCTTTATCAACTCATAGTTAAGCTTTGCGGTAGAAATGGCAAAAAAGACAAGAGAAAACCCAAAATTCTCAATGCGGCTCACTTTGAAATCAGGCATCAATATCTTTCTTCTCAAAAAGCTCGTCTTATCTTGAATTGGAGGCCGCAGTACGATTTAAAAACGGGATTGATAGAAACTATCGACTGGTATAAGCAGAATTTAAAGGGATAAGCGATTTTAAATAAGATGATGATGTCGGCGTTAAGCGATAAAATAAGCAGCCTTAAAATTCTGTGGTATTTTTTCAGACCCCATAAACCGCAGATGATCATGGTATTTTTCCTGATGATCATCTCCAGCCTTTCTGAATCCTTAAACCTCGCCGCCTTATATCCTATTATTAATTACGGCCTTCAATTAGAAGCGAGTAATAAAGTTTTAAAATCGCTCGAGAGGATCATTAGTCTCTTTGGCGAAAGCAATCTCTTTATCTCTTCTTGCATTCTTTTGATTGTTTTAACCGTGATGGCTACTGCTTGGCGGATTATTTACAGTTTTTGTGCCAATAAACTGATTGTGAAAATTATCTCCGAGAATCAAAATGCAATTTTTGAGAAATATCTACAAGCCGATTACGACTTTTTTATCGAAAGCCAGCAAGGCAAACTCGTGTATGGCGGGACGGTAGCTCCCATTGGTGTTTCCACCAATATATTTTATGCCATTAGAATAACCAACAGCCTGATGACTTCTTTATTTTTTGCCGTTTTACTTTTTATCCTGGCGTGGCAAGCTACCGCCTTGATCCTTTTGGTGACCACGCTTTATGTCCTTATTGTCAGGAGGACAACCAAAAAGATCGTTAATCGGTATGCCCATTTATCCGTAGATGAAGACAGAAAAAAGAATGTGATTTTAAATGAATTTATTACCGGCATTAAAACCATCAAGATTTTCTTAAATCTCGAATACTGGAAAAGAAAGTATGCCCAGGCCGTCGAAAACAGCGCCGCTTACAACTTTATCGTGATGATGGGCCGGGTATTACCCGACAGCTCTTTAAAGTTTATCTTTTTTATTGTTTTTGCCCTGATTGGTATCCTTTTAAATTTTAAGCAAGCGGGTAATATCCTGCCTGCCATTCCGCTTCTGGGAACCTTTGCGATGGTTGCCATGCGCCTGATTCCCTATGTGAATTTAGCCGGAAACGATATTGTGGGGCTGGCCAGATTTATGCCCGATGTAAAAATCGTTTATGATATTCTTCATCAAGACATGAATAAGATAAAAAATGGCACCAAAATCTTTAATGATTTTAAAAGAAACATCGTTTTTAACGATATCTGGTTTAAGCACCAGGGCATGGGAAATTTTCTGCTTCAAGGGGTTAGTTTTACCATTGAAAAAAGCAAGATGACAGCGATTGTCGGTCCTTCAGGGTCGGGAAAATCAACGATTATCCATCTCTTGCTGCGGTTATACGACATTGAAAAAGGTCAAATCCTCATCGATGGTGACGATATCAGGGAATTTACAACGCAGTCGTATTTGCCCAAATTCGGCTATGTGAGCCAGGAGACATTTATTTTTAATGGGATGATCAAAGACAACATCCGTTTCGGGATGGAAGATTGTGATGAGGCAGCCATTATTGAGGCCGCCAAACTGGCCAACGCCCATGAATTTATTTTGGAAACACAGAACAGTTATGGTACAGTCATCGGGGATGCCGGTATGAAGCTTTCCGGTGGCCAGAGGCAGCGTATTGCGATAGCGCGGGCGATTTTGCGCAAGCCGCAGGTTTTAGTTTTAGATGAAGCCACAAGCTCGCTTGACAATATCTCCGAGAAAGCCATCCAAGAGGCTATTAATAAAATTCAGCAGCATACCACCCTTTTAATCATAGCGCATCGCCTCTCCACGGTACAGAATGCTGATAAAATTATCGTCATTGACAACGGGCGGGTTGTTGAAACAGGAAGCCATCAGGATTTATTTGAGAAAGAAAAGGCTTATTTTAGTTTGTATCGAGACCATTAAAATTAAAAAGAGGCGTATGGAAGAAAAAATAGAACACATAGAAGGTGGCATTGCCATCGATGATCGAGGGCAGATCCAGTTTTGCAACGGTTTCACTTTTAAGGATATCCGCCGTTTTTATATCATTTTTAATCATGAAGCGCAATTTGTGAGGGCCTGGCACGGACATAAAAATGAAACAAAGTATGCGTTTGTCGTTTCCGGTGCGGCTATCGTTGCGGCTGTCAAAATCGACCATTGGGAAAGACCGGATAAAAACGCAAAGATGCACCGTTATGTGCTTAGCGAAAAAAAGCCGAGTATTTTAAAAATTCCCGGGGGTTTTGCCCATGGCTTTAAAACATTGACAAAAGATACGAAAATCATTTTTTTCTCTACCTCAACGGTTGAAGAAAGCCTCAAAGACGATTACCGCTTTGAAGCCTATTATTGGAATCCTTGGGAAATCCTGCAAAGATGACAAAAAAGAAAGGTGACGTTATGGCCACCTATCCCTTGAATAACTTCGAGCTGATGCCTGCGTCTAAACTCAAGGCAGAAAATACCATTCATGATGCCCTGGATATTATTGAGGATAGGTATTGGATGATTGTTGTGATTGTGGATGAGAAGGACAAAATCTGCGGTGTGGCCTCTGCCGGTGATTTACGTAAGGCTATTCTGAATGGAAGTTCGGTATACGCCTCACTCTCATCGGTCATGAATAAAAATCCTGTGTCTATCAAAGTAGGCCAATTACGGAATGTCAAAAGTGTCAACCGTGTTTTAGATGATTTAAGAAAGCGTTATGGCAGTATCACGATGTTATACGCCATGGTTCCGGTCGTCAGCGAAGAGGAGCGCGTGCTCGGTCTAATCAGCCTCGAGTCTTTAACCAGTTACACTTCGAGTCCTGAGATTAAGGCCCATCGACGCACCGTTTTAGTGGTCGGGGGTGCAGGCTACATCGGATCCGTTTTAACGAGGATATTATTGGAAAGCGGATGGAGTGTGCGGGTGTTGGATAAATTATTATATTCACAAGATTCTCTCAAAGGCCTCCAGGACGACCGGTTTACACTGATCAAAGGCGATGCCGGAAATATCGATGATATTGTGACCACGGTTGAGAATGTGGATGCTGTGGTTTATCTGGCGGAATTGGTTGGTGACCCCGCTTGTTCCTTTGCGCCCCAATCGACCTTAAAGACGAACTATTTAGCCGTGACCTCGATGGCCCATTTGTGCTCACACTTAAACATCAACCGGTTTGTTTATACTTCGTCGTGCAGTGTGTATGGGGCCAGTAAAAATTTAGACGACTTATTAAGCGAGGAATCGTCCGTTGAGCCGATTTCGCTTTATGCGAGGATAAAAGCACTCGTCGAGCAATCTATTCTGTCGGTGTGCAACTTGCCTAATCAATTATTTGCGCCCACCATTTTACGCTTAGGGACAGTTTTCGGTCATTCGTATCGCCCGCGGTTTGATCTGGTGGTTAATACTTTTGTTAAAAATGCTTTGCAAAAAGGGATCATAGAGGTTTTCGGCGGGGAACAATGGCGGCCGAATGTTCATGTGAGGGATGTGGGGCAAGCCATTCTTCGCGTTTTGAATGCCCCCATGGAAAAAGTGAGGGCGCAAGTTTTTAACGTTGGCAGCAACGAGTTAAATTATCCCATTGGTGATTTGGCAAAGATTGCCAAGGAAGTTTTTCCGGAAGTCAAAATCGTTAAAAAGAAGAACGTTGTTGATGATAGAAATTACCGTGTCAGCTTTACCAAAATTGAAAAGGTATTAGGATCTCAGGGCATGGTCGGCATTAAAGAAGGAATGATGGAATTAAAAAAAGCCCTCGAGCAAAATGAATTAGCCGATTTGGATGCGGCTAAATACAGCAATTTTAAAATGCTTCAGGAGTTAAAATTAGTTTGAAATCATGTCAACGCCATCAGAATCACTGAGAACAACTTATATCCCTTACGCGAGGCAGAGTTTGGATGCCGACGATATTGAGGCTGTTGTTGAGACTTTAAGAAGCGATTGGATCACCCAAGGACCAAAAATCAACGAATTCGAAAAGGCGGTTGCCGCCAAGGTCCAAGCCCAATATGCCATCGCCGTTTCAACGGGAACGGCAGCGCTTCATTGTGCCTGCTTTGCGGCAGGAATAACAAAGGGAGACGAAGTTATCACCTCTCCCATTACTTTTGCGGCAAGCGGAAATTGTGCTCTTTTTTTGGGGGCTTCGGTTAAATTTGTTGATATACGACCGGATACTTATTGCATTGATTACAAAAAATTGGAATCGGCCATAACCTTCCGCACCAAAGCAATCATACCGGTCGATTTTGCCGGCCAGCCCTGTGATATGGATGAAATCAACGCCATCGCCAAAAAATATCATTTAATCGTGATTCATGATGCCGCTCATTCGCTGGGCGCAGCATATAAAAATCGGCCCGTAGGTTCGCTTGCCGATATGACCATCTTATCCTTTCATCCGGTCAAACACATTACAACAGGTGAAGGGGGAATGGTTTTAACCGACGGTGAACAATTGGCCAAACAGTTGCGGCTTTTTCGTACGCACGGAATCACCAGCAATGAGGAAAGCATGATTCTAAGAGATCAGGCCGCCGATAATAACGGCTTAAATGGCGGGAACGGAAATTCCAAGGCCGCCTGGTACTATGAGATGCAGGCGTTAGGGTACAACTACCGCATTACAGATATGCAATGTGCGCTGGGTTTAAGTCAATTGAAGAAATTAGACGACTTTATTAACCGTCGCAGGAAAATTGTCGAACGGTACAATCAGGCCTTTAAAGAATCTCCTTTTATCATTATTCCGCATGTGGAAAAGGACCGTCAAAGCGCCTGGCATCTTTATATGCTGCGTTTGAGGTTGGATAAAATGACTAAAACACGACGTCAAGTCTTTGAGGAGTTGCGATCGTTAGGAATCGGCGTGCACGTTCATTACATTCCTCTCCATCTACAACCTTACTATCAAAAAAATTTTGGCTATAAAAGGGGGGATTTTCCCCAGGCAGAAAGCTACTATGATTCGGCCTTGACGATCCCTTTATTCCCCAGCATGACGGATGAGGAATGTCGCTATATTATCGAAGGGGTGTTAAAAACAGTTCAATGATTACATTACCAGATTTTAGTAAGACTTTTGATTACGAAAATAACTTTTATCTCTCCTGTGATGCAACGAGGATAGGTAAAATGCTTGCCCAGTACGAACTCTATAAGATGGTCCATGAAATTCCCGGGGTCATCGTAGAATGCGGCGTGCTTAAAGGGTGCTCGTTTATCCGGTTTGCATCTTTTCGCGATCTATTTGGACATGCTTTTTCTAGGAAGCTCATCGGTTTCGATACTTTCGGAACTTTCCCAGAGACTCATTTTGAGGCGGATAAAACAATGAGGCAGAGACACGAAGAGATGTGCGGAGAAAGCATATCAAAACAGCAATTACTGGGAGTTTTGCAACATAAGGGCTTGGATAAAAATGTCGAACTCATTGAAGGAGATATCACCGAGACACTGCCTAAATATCTCGCTGGTCATTATGAATTGAAGCTCTCTCTTTTAAATATGGATGTGGATATCTACGAACCTTCAAAACTCATCTTAGAAAGTCTTTTCCCTAGGATTGTCAAAGGGGGTGTCTTGATTCTTGATGATTACGGGGTTTTCCCCGGTGAGACAAAAGCGGCAGACGAATATTTTAAGAATAAAAATATCAAGATCCAAAAATTCCCTTTTTGCATGACGCCCAGCTACGTGATTAAAGAATGAGGAAGCGGATAGGATAAAAAAGGCAAACGATGCATTTTTTAATTATTGGATGCGGTTCGATCGGCCAGCGTCACATGAATAACCTTCAGGCCATGGGATATGACGTTACAGGATGCGATCCCGACCTCGCCCGCATAAATCTAATCAAAAGAAGATTCGGTATTGGTGTTTTTGATAACTTAAGACAGGCATTATCAAACGACTATGACGCCGCATTGATCTGTGTGCCGACGAGTCTTCACCTTCCCTTAGCGATCGAGGTCGCCAAGCGAGGGATGCATCTGTTTATCGAAAAGCCTCTTTCCCATAGCTATGAGAGGATTGACGAATTGCAATCGATTGTCCGAAAGAAGAAAGTGACGGTCTTGGTCGGATGCAATACAAGATTTTTGCCGAGCCTCGTATTGGCCCAAAAGTTTATTAAAGAGAACAGAATCGGAAAGATCTTATCGGCTAGAGTAGAATGCGGATTTTATCTTCCCTATTGGCATCCGCATGAAGATTACCGCAATAGCTACAGTGCCAAGAAACATCTTGGCGGAGGCGTTATCTTCGATGATATCCATGAAATTGATTCCTTGATGTGGCTTTTAGGCGAAGTCCAAGAGGTATTCTGTTGCAAAGATACCCTTAGTAACCTTGAGATCAATACCGAAGATATTGCCGAGATCATCCTCAGGTTTCAATCAAAGACCATTGCCCAAATTCATCTGGATTATTTGCAAAAGACCTACAGGCGTCAGTATATGTTTATTGGCGAGAAGGGAGATATTATCTGGGATTATATCGGTCAAGAAGTTAGACTTTATTTAAAGAAGACAAATCAATGGCAGGTCTTTCAGGAGAGCATTAATACAAAACGTGAAGTCATGTTTTTAAATGAGATGGAGCATTTCATTAATTGCATACAGGGAAAAGAGCGGTCCGTAAACGATCTTGATTTTTCTAAAAAGATTTTAAAAGTCGCTTTGGCTTGCCTGAAATCCGCAGAAAGAAGAAAGGTCATCACAGTATGATCGCTGGAATCATTCAAGCGAGAATGTCATCGACACGATTGCCCAATAAGACGTTAATGAAGATCATGGGGAAACCCCTATTATGGCATCTTTTAGAAAGGGTCAAGCAGTCCCATTACATAGACGAGATTGTGATCGCAACAACCCATAATCCCAAGGATGATTTTATCGTGGATTTTGCCAGAAAATACGGGGTGAGGGTCTTTCGAGGAGATGAACACGATGTGCTAGGCCGTTTTTATCAGGCGGCTAAGGAAATACAGGCAAGGACAATCGTCCGCGTGACCCCCGACTGTCCGCTCCTATGCCCCCAGGTTATCGACCGGGTGATTGCCCAGTATTTAGAAGGTTCTTTTGATTATGCGACGAATACGCTTGTCTATACTTATCCCGATGGTTATGACGTGGAGGTCTTCTCATTTGCAACGCTTGAGAAAACTTGGAAAGAATGCAAAGACCCTTTAAGTCGAGAACATGTTACTCTTTATATGAAAAATTCGGGACGATTTAGGATTATCAATACATCCAATGAGATACCACTGGATTCGGCAGAATATAAATGGTCGGTTGACACTATAGAGGATTTAAATTTTGTAAAGAAAATTTACGAACATTTATATCGAGGCAATGGAAAAATCTTCTCCATGAACGAAATTCTCAATTTATTGAGAAAACATCCTGAAATTAGAAAGATCAATTCAGGGATGGTTATCAATGAAGGTTATTACAAGAGCATATCAAAACTAAAAAAAGTGAACCCGCGAAGCCTTAAGCGACAAAAATCGCTGTTATTAAAGAAAAAAGCCGAAAGGCTCATTCCCGGCTGCAGTCAAACCTTTAGCAAGGCTCCCTTTCAATTTGTGCAAAGTGTTGCGCCCGTATTTGTCGAAAAAGGAACAGGGAGCCACCTTTGGGACGTGGACGGTAACGACTATATCGATTATGCCATGGCATTAGGCCCAGTGATTTTAGGGTACCACGATCCAATCGTGAACGAAGCTGTCAAAAAGGTTTTAACAAATGGAGTAACCTTTACCCTTCCTCATCGGTTGGAAATTGAGCTTGCCGAAGTTCTCTGTGAAATAATACCCTGTGCCGAAATGGTGAGATTCGGCAAAAATGGTTCTGATGCCACCACCGGCGCCGTGCGGCTCGCCCGTGCCTATACACGGCGAGATAAAATTGCTTGCTGTGGTTATCATGGATGGCAGGATTGGTATATTGCAACCACCACACGCAACAAAGGGATCCCCGAAGACACTCGAAAACTCACCCTCACTTTTTCCTATAACAAAATAGAGAGCTTGAAAAAAATTTTTGATGAGAATAAAAACGAGATTGCTGCTGTGATCATGGAACCGGTGGGGGTGGTTGCCCCGGAAGATGATTTCTTATCAAAGGTTAAGGAGTTGACACACCAACAGGGAGCTGTGCTTATTTTTGATGAAATTGTGACAGGCTTTCGTTTTTCATTAGGTGGAGCCCAGCAATATTTCAACGTGGTGCCCGATCTTGCCTGCTTCGGCAAGGCCATAGCCAATGGTTTTCCGTTATCTGTGGTTGTAGGAAAAAAAGAGATCATGAAATTATTTGGAGAGGTTTTTTACTCTTTTACGGCGGGAGGAGAAATCGTTTCCATTATGGCGGCGATCGCGACAATTCAAGAGCTACAAAGAAAAAAAGTCATAGAATTTTTATGGGAACAGGGTCGCAAGATCAAAGATGGTTACAATGTTTTGGCTCGTCAATACGAATTGGAGCCATATACGCGCTGTGTCGGTTTTCCTCCTCGCACGGTCATTGAATTTAAAAATGAGAGGGGCGAAGATGATTTGATCTTGAAAAGTCTATTCCAGCAGGAATGCATTAAGCGCGGCCTCCTCTTTACCGGAACGCACAACATCTGTTTCTCTCATTCCAACAGGGATATTGAGTATACTTTAAAAGTTTACAGGACAGTTTTAGAAATTATTCTGTCTGCCCGAAAAAAAAATAGGATAAGAAAACTTCTCAAAGGCGATCCCATAGTTCCTATTTTTAGGACATATTAAGATAGATCCGAATAGGAGGTATCGAATGTCAATCCAGTTAGAGCAACAGACATTAAACAGGTTCTTCTACCGATTCCAATGCGACGGTAGAATTGCCGATCCCAAGGAAGCCCGCATCACGACAGAGGATTCCGAACGGCAATTCCCAGCAAGAGACGACGGATTGCTGGTGCTGCTGATCAATCCCCCTATTCGAGAATGGTCATATCCCAATATCATGCCCGTGGGGCAGGGATATGTTGCTTCGGTTGCGGTTATGGACGGCCACCGTGTAGAGACGCTGGATTTAAATGCTCTTCGCCGACAACCGATTAAAACCTCACCGGAAGAATTTTCTAAATGGGTGGAGGAGAAAATCACACAGGCCCTTCTTAAGGTCAGGCCTGATGTGATTGGCATAGGAGGAATCATCACGCAATATGGAAGGATAAAGCAGATTACAAATATTTGCAAGAGGGTTTGCCCCCAAACGCCCATTGTCTTAGGTGGCGGGATCGCTTCGTGTATGCCGGAGTTTATGGTCAAGAGATTGCCGATCGATGTGGCTGTGATGAAAGAAGGAGAGGTTATTTTTTCTGAAGTTCTCCATCGAATAGAACACAGGGTTTCCTTTGAAGGGCTGGCGGGTGTTGCGTATCGACACGAAATACGCCCCGGAGAATGGGAAGCCAGAAATAACGGCTTACGGACTTCCATTTCGGCCCGCGAACAAGGATTGGATTGTCTGCCATGGCCTCTTCGTTCGCGATGGCCGATTGATGAGATTTATAAGAGAAACCCCATAGGGCATCTGAATTGGAAGAGCAAATGGATTGACGGAGCTCCGACCACGAATATGTATTCTGTTGAGATGATTGCCTCGCGTGGCTGCCCTTATGCAGCCAAGGCTTGCGATTATTGTTATGCCTCTTATTTAGGCAAAACCTACCGGTTAAGAACTCCTAAAGAAGTCGTGGATGAAATGCAATATATTAGTAGGCGCTATCAGGCCGAATATATCCATTTTCTGGATGATTTATTGATGACGGATTACCGCTGGGCCATGGAATTATGTGATGAGCTGAGAAAACGAAAGGCGCAGTCGGGATGGGAGGTGATGTGGGGCGGCACGTGTCGGACGAATATCATTGCGGATGATGTGATTCGGGCAAAAAAAGAGGGGCGACCTCATATCTTGGAGCTTGCCTATGAGGTTGGGATGCGACAGGCCGGCTATGGTGTCGAATCCGCAAGCCCGACGATTTTAAAATCCATCGATAAAAGCGGCCAAACCGTAGAAAAGATAGAAATCTCCATTCGTGAGACGCAGAGAGTGATGGGCTATGCGGATTGTTCATTTATGATTGGTTCTCCCGGTGAGACAAGACAGACGGTGCGAGAGACCGTTGATGTTTGCAAGAGGATTGGTTTAAAGCCAGAGGTGTTCTTTTTTACGACCGCCTATCCGGCCACTTCCTTTTGGGATTTAGCGTTGGAAAAAGGGTTGATCACAAAGGCCGTTACAGGAAAAAAAGGGCCGGCAGACGAAGATATTATTGAGGAGTATTTCTTACGTTTAGGAGAGCAGGGCGAAGAGGTCCGGACCAATTTTAGCGATCTGCCGGATGAGGAAATTGCTGAACTTTCCTGGTGGGCGGTCACAGAATTAGGGGCTCAAAATACCGTCCGCCATCCTCACTCCGGAGAACAGCAGGAGCGGAAAAAACCAGCTATACGAGGAGCGACGAAGGCAGATTTATAATCATGATGAAAGTTTTTATCAGGGTTGATGCCTCGGATGTCATTGGAACGGGGCATATGTTTCGCACGCTTGTTTTGGCTGAGGGTTTGCGCGCCTTATCAGATGATGTGACTTTTTTATGTCGGGATTTACCATATTTCCCCAGCAAAAGAATTACCGATTTGGGCTTTCGCTTAAGTATTATCCCGCCCGCTGATTCTTTGAGCGGTGAATTACCTTTGATCCAAGAAAAAATAGCCCGTGAGCAACCGGACTGGATCATTATCGATCATTACGACATTAAAAAAGATTATTATTTATATTTAAGGAGAAATCGAATCAAAATCTTGTCGATTGACGATATCAATCATACCCGTTTTCCTGTCGATGTCTTACTCAACCAGAATGTCAATGCCTTTGAGCATAAGTATCAATGTGAGAAAGAAACCATTCAATTGCTTGGGACCCAATATGCTCTCGTGAGAGAAATTTACCGCCAAAAAAGAAAACAAGCCACGATAAGAGATTCTTTAAAAAAGGTTCTTATCTTTATGGGAGGATCTGATCCGGATAATCAGACCCTGAAAGTTTTAAACGCCTTAACTTTATCGCGGCGCAAAGTTGATGCCGATATTGTCCTTGGACCGGCCTTTCAACATAAGGATATGATTGAGAAAGAGGCATCGAGAAACGGTATTAGATATTCTATCCATCAAAATCTTGACCATCTGGCCGATGTGATGTTAAGGACCGATCTGGCGATTGGTGCAGGGGGTTTAGCCAGTTTGGAGATGGCGACCATGAAATTGCCGATGATCCTTATGCCCATCGCGGACAATCAAAGACAGATTGCCCAATGCCTGCATGAGAAGGGGGCGGCAATCAACGCCGGATGGTTTAAGAATGTCGATGAGCAGCATATCGCCAAAATCCTTACAGGTCTTTCTTTAGAAAAAGTAAATCAGATGAGTCGAATCGCCAGCCGCCTTTGCGATGGTGAGGGTGTAAATTCAGTCCTAGAGATCATGGATTCGGTTTTACAGGGAGCAAAATGAAACGGATTGTTAGAATTGGAAAACGATTTATCGGCGACGGCCATCCGTGTTTTATCATTGCGGAGGCGGGGAGCAATCATAACGGAAATCTTGAAAAAGCCTTCCGCTTGATTGATGTGGCTGCGCAGGCCCAGGCCGATGCCATTAAGTTTCAAACCTTCAAGGCAGAAAAGCTCTACATCAAAAAAGCCGGCTATGCCGATTATCTGAACAACAAAAAATCTATTTATCAAATTATCAAAGAGATGGAGATGCCGGAAAGCTGGATCCCGCGTCTAGCCGCATACTGCGATAAGAAAGGAGTTGTTTTTCTCTCAACGCCGTTTGATGAGCAGTCCGTTGATCTTTTGGATCGTTATGTACCGGCCTTCAAAATAGCATCTTATGAAATGAGCCATATCCCCCTCGTTAAACACATTGCCAAGAAAGGGAAGCCCATTATTATGTCAACAGGAACAGCTCATCTCAAAGAAGTGGAAAAGAGTGTTCGGGTTATAAAAAGCCAAGGTAATGAAGAATTGATCCTCATGCAGTGCACAGCCTGTTACCCGGCGCCCCTGGATTCGTTAAATCTGCGAAGTATTGTTACCATGAAAACAAAGTTCCAAGTTCCGATGGGACTTTCCGACCACTCCCGTGAGTTTGATATCGGACCTCTAGCCGCGATTGCGCTTGGGGCCAATTGTCTTGAGAAGCATGTTACGCTATCGAATAAACTTGAGGGACCGGATCATAAGTTTGCCGTTGAGCCAGAGGAATTAAGGTTAATGGTCAAAAAGATAAGAGAAGTTGAAGTAGCGCTCGGTACTGGCAGAAAAGAGGTTCTGGGAGTCGAAAGAGAACTTCGTCGGTTCGCCCGTCGAAGCGTTTTTGCTATAGAGAATATCCATCCCGGTGATATCTTTTCAACGAGAAACACGGCCGTGCTAAGAGCCGGCAAAATTCGCTACGAAATTAAACCCGAAGAATACGAAAATATTTTAGGGAGAAGCGCCAAAAGAAGGATAGAAAAATATAATTCGATAAAAAGAGGTGATTATTAAAGACTTGTTGGTCCTAATTGGTAGGCAAAGAGAAGTCTATCGTACCGTCCTTGCGGGATGAGTAAAATAAAAAGGGGAGTCAGAAATGAGTGTTCAAGAATCCTTAAAGAATGAAATTGAAAGCGTTATTTCTGTTAATAGGAAGGATCTGGATTTTTCTATTTTTAAAGAGATTATCGATACGTATGGGGTTTTGATTTGCCGTGATGCCTTCCCTCTTACGGTCCTTAAGGAAATCCGGGACGAAATTTACCAACAAGTTTTTTACCGCATGAAGATCGGCCGTGATTTTAGAAAGGATTTGGCCGACCTCAAAGAGTTTCCCAAAGAACTTAAGGTTAAAACGTTAAACTTCCTTCTTGAGGGCGTCAGTGACATGGCTGAGATTGACCCCGAAAATATTTTCCGATCAGCAGTTGAAAACTGCGGCATTATGCCGCTTGTCGAGCGCTACGTTGATAAGGGTATGATTCATTGGCTTCGGCCCTACTACTATGCCCGTACCGTTGATCCACTTGAGGAAAAATTTAAACTCAAGCTTCATCAGGATGGGACTTTCTTGCGGGCTTTGGGTGTGCCGCCCGAGCATTTTTTTAACTGCTGGGCTCCCTTGGTTACCATCGCTGGAAATACACCGGGCTTGGAACTTGTGGCCAAACGCTTTCATTCTATTTTTGAAACGGGAAAGACCGCGGATGGTTACCACGGTATTGTGATGCAATCTGAAGAAGAATTTTTAAGGGAATACAAGGAATATGTGGTAACCCCGAAAGTTCAGATGGGGGACTTTATTATCTTTACGCCATTCACGCCGCACCGGACGCACTTAACGGAGAACATGAGAGATATTCGCACCAGCGTCGATTTTCGTTTCTATTGCGGCGAACTTAAATAATGAAATCCCAAGCTCAGAAAGATTCAGCCAAGAATATTGCCCAGAAAATATGTTGGGTAGACGAATTGGGATTCTTATCATTGTGCCGGCTCCTTGTCATGAGAATGAAAACCTCGGTTAGATACGTCAAATATTTGGATATCACAAAATGTGCAAGAATTTTCATTAGACTTAAAGCTCTAAAACACCTCTTTTGCTTTGAACATCATTGTGACCCGAATCTTTCAGCTATGAGATTTGATGATAATTCCGATGTCTTCTGGAGAATGCATGAAGAGCCGTCCCGATTAGTTTACGAGGTAATGCGCCAAAATCCTTTTCAGGATGGGCTGATTAATAAATTAAATATTCGATGCAAAGATAGACAAGAAAAGCTCGTATTGTTTTTAAAGCAGAAGATCTCCGCTGAGATTCGCCCAGCTGTAAAACTTTGCGATATTATCAAGTGGCATCATGCTCAAGAGGCTCAGAACAATAGAAATATAAATATTTCTTCCCTTGTCCTTATAAAGCATAATTTCTGGTTTCAGTATTTAGAAAGGAAAGAGAATATTGCCTTGAGCCTTTCCAAAATTATTTATTATCCTAATATAAAGAATCCACTTATTTTAGCTTTTAATATTTTAAGAATTCCCGTGGGCCTCATCACAAATATGATCCTTGTACCGTTCTTCGCATTGTTCTCGAGAAGGAAAGGGAAAAAAGGCAATACCGGAAAAATTGCGGTGTTGCATGTCCAGGGAGCGGATTTAGAAAAAAAGAGTGATTTCTTTTGGTTCCCCGGATCAGCTCTTCAACCCCAAGATATTTTAGTATATTTTCGCGTTCCCTATCGGCCTTTAACCTTAGAGGTCACCCAGCTCTTAAAAAAATACGGTATGACATGGGTTAATCTGATTCCTCTCAGGATCAAAAAGAAATTTCTGGGTTTAGGAAGCCTTGAAATATATTTTTATCCTTCTTTTAGATACTTACAAAAATTAGGGTGGCTTGTTTGTGAAACGGTTCGATTATTTTTCTTAGCCCTGATGAGCCCTAATAGAAAAATCCGAATGTGGGAATTTGCGAGTTTAATAAGTGTTTTGTATCATGCCTGTCTGTATGAAGCGGTTTTCTCTGATTCGAATGTCAAGGTCCATTTCTCACTCATGGAGGGAGAGCAATTAGTTGCATCCACCCTGGCAGCCAACGTGACAGGCGCAGTCAATATCGGCAATCACTGGTCCAATTATCCTTCCGTTTGGATTGATCACGGCAAAACGCATGATATCTATTTCGCGTGGGGACCATTCTACCGGCAGTTTCTGGAAAGAGATTATTACCTTTTTAAGTACATTCTTTATTCCGGCTATCCCTATGACTATTCTTTTAAAAACAGCCGAGAAAAGGCGCTGCAACTGCAGACTTCTCTCCGGCATAAGGGTGCCCAATTTATCATCAGTTTTTTTGATGAGGCGTATACTAAAGATGATTGCTTTAGCAAAAGGAATTTTGAGGATATTTATCGGCATTTGTTAGCAGGGCTGTTTAGAGATCCCAGCCTGGGTCTTATCATAAAGCCAAAAAGAGCTGAGTATTATCACACTCATCTTACCGATATTTTTTATAGGATTAAAAAGGCCCAAGGTACGGGCCGGTGTATTTTCTTAAATGAGGCTGAATTACCGAATATGGCCGCTCAGGCTTCAGATTTAGCCATTGGTTTAGGCGTTGTCAATACCGCGGCATTAGAAGCCGCACTGGCGGGAATTCCAACCGTTGCACTCAATTACGGCCACATGAATTTCCATCCTTTTTATAAAATGGGCTTGGGAAAGATTGTTTTTGAAGATATCGAATCGCTTATGCCGCATATCCGGCAGTTTAGGGATTCAGAGAGTCAGAACGGATTTGCTAATTATTCATATTGGCTCGATCAGATCGATCCATTTAAGGACGGAAAGGCCTCCCAGCGGATAGGAAGATACATCAAGTGGGTCTTTGATGAAATGTGTCAAGGAATGGATAAAACCAAGGCCATTGAGCAAGCGAATGAAAAATACAAGCAGGCATACGGTGTCGATAAAATCTTTAAACATAATATCAACTGAATCGGAAAAGAAAGGATCCGTTAAGCGTGATTGCTGAGCAGAAGATTAGAAGAATTATCTTTAAATCATTAAAACGAATCGTCGATTCCAAAATCGTCCCCAGAGATTTTGATATCAATGATGACACCGTTTTAATCGGTATGGGGGGCAATTTAGATTCTATTTCCTTTGTGGCTTTTGCTACGGACGTCGAAGAACAAATAGAAGAGGTAATTGATCGGGAATTCATATTAAAACTTCAGGAGATCCATGATCTCAATGAAGGCAAAAATGCTTTAATCGTCAAGGATATGGTGAGCCTTTTGGCAAAAATTGTGAATCAACAAAAAAAACATGCCTAGCGAAAAATGTGTGATTGTCATTACCGGGACAAGCCGAGGAATCGGCTTGGGAATCGCGAAGCATTTCCTAAAAAAAGGTTACCGTGTGGAGGGTTGCAGCCGTGGGACATCCTCGATCAGAGACCCTAGTTATGAGCATGCCCAATTGGATGTGAGCGATGAAGAGCAGGTTTGTAGTTGGATCAGGGGTATCAAGCGCCGACATAAACGTATTGATGTTGCGATTAACAACGCCGGATCGGCACCGGCGGCTATTCCTGTGATCATGACCTCCAAGAAAGTCCTCAATGATGTCCTACAAACAAATACGATCGGTTCTTGTCTTGTGTCGCGCGAAGTGGCACTGGTGATGACTCCTAAAAAATTCGGGAGGATCATTAATGTTTCCTCTATGGCCGTTGGTTTACATGAAGAGGGAACAGCCGCTTATTCCGCTTCAAAAAATGCCATTGTGGAATTTACCCGTATTATGGCCAAAGAACTGGCTCCGCTAGGGATTACCTGCAATGTCATCGCCCCATCCATGATTAAGACGCAGGCCGTTGAAGATCTGGGAGAAAAAGTTATTGAGCGGGCCTTAGGCAAACTCACGATTAAAAGAACAATTACTATCGAAGAGATCTGTCATGTTCTGGATTTCTTGATTGATCCTTTAGGCGGAATTATTACAGGTCAGGTCATCCATATGGGCCTTATACAAAATTAAAAATGTACGCTTCGAATATAACGGAAGAAATGGTTTTGTTGATGCGTGGATTTTTCACCATGCCGGTCATCAGCAATTTAGGATCCTTGGGGGCAATTGATGCCATGCTTTCTTTAAATGAATTTACCATAGAGGATATCCGGCAAATTCCCAATAAAGAAGTGCTTTTGACAACTTTTCGTTATCTGGCACGCTTAGGTCTATTGGAAGAGAACGATTCTAAGAAGCGTGTCTTTAAAATAACGGATTTTGGTAAAGAGATATTCGGTCGACATGGATCTTTTTATGTCCCTCATTCATACCAACCGTATATGCATTCCTTTGAAGAACTGCTTAAAAGTCCTTCCCCAAAGCTCAATGGTGAAGTGAATCGTTTGGAAAATTCCGTGGGAAGTGGCTTAACACACCGGCGCTACTTTTTTTCCGTCCTTTCGCTTTTAAAGCGAAGAGTTGCCTTTGATGTTCTCGTTGATATTGGATGCGGGAACGGCAATTTTTTGAGGGAAGCCTTGAAGGAATTCCCCAAACGAGAAGCCATAGGGGTGGATATTTCACCGATTTGCATCGAAACGGCCGAGAAAAATCTAAAAAAAGAATACCCCAAGAGAGATGTTACTTTGATTTGTTGCGATGCCGGCGATATAGGAACGTGGGGCAAAAAAATTTTACAAAAAGCGGCGGGTAAAAAAATTGTTTTGTCAATGTGGTTTCTTGTCCATGAGATTTCCCGTAATAATCCCGATTTTGTCATTAAATTTTTAAAAAGAATCCATGATTTGTTTCCCGAGGTTACCGTTGTTTTGTGCGAATTAGTGCGCCTATCCGATCGGGTCCTTTCCCGGCAGCGCGCTTTAAGCATTATGCCGGAATATCTTTTTTTTCATGATCTTTCCGGACAAGGCATTTTATCTTGGGAAGAATACGAAAGGATTTCCCGCAAAATTCCGTATGAAATCTTTGCGGAAAGAACATTTGATGAGCTCACTAGTGAAGATGGCAAGCGGATTCCCAGTGTTTTTATTTGGCTCTTGAAGCCCCAAAATAACAAACATAAAAATGGAAAATAAGCCATATGGGTTTGGCATTACCGGAGTTGGTAAATACATTCCCAAAAGGCTCGTAACCACCAAGGATGCGGCCGAGCGCTCGGGTAGTGATCCCCGATGGATTTTGGATCGTACCGGCATTCAAACCCGATACTTTGTGGAAAACGGCGATACGGCCTCAGGGTTGTCGGCTAAGGCCGCAGGACAGGCGCTGGAACGGGCAAAAGTAAACCCTGAAGAGGTTGATCTTGTTATCGGCTGTACATTTTCGGGTGATTACCGTTTTCCGGCGATGGCGGCGAAGGTACAGGATCTGATCGGAGCACGGCACGCCGGGGCCTTTGATGTCCTCGCCAACTGCACGGGTTTTCAAATCGGAATAACGATTGCCGTGGATCGGTTGCATGCCGATGGGGCACTGAAAAACATCCTTGTTTTAGGAACGGCAGTCCAATCCCCTTTTCTTAACTGGAAAGATCCTGAAGCCTCAACATTTTTTGGTGACGGTGCCGGGGCGGCTGTGGTGTCACGAGTTCCAACAGGGTACGGGCTTTTAGCTTCGGAGATTAATTGTAATGGACGGGTTTACGATGCCGTGCGGTTGCGCGGCGGCGGCTCAAGCCATCCACTCACCGAGGAGAATATCAATGAGGGCTTGCAATATTATGAGATGGATGGCTTGGAGACATGGAAACAGTTGATTCAATATCAGCCTATTGCCGTTAAAGGGGCTTTGAAAAAAGCGCAGCTAGCCATTAAAGATGTTGATATCTTTATTTTTCATCAGGCGAATTTAAAACTCATCGAGTACCTCATGGGAAAAATGAAATTGCCTATGTCTAAGACGTATACAAATGTGGATCGGTTGGGCAATACCGCTGATGCCTCGATCCCAATTGCGCTTTGTGAAGCAGTCGAAAAGGGATTGATTAAGCGTGACCATATTGTTGTCATCGCCGGCGTGGGGGCAGGATATATCTTCGGCGCAAGCGTTTTAAGATGGCATTAATGGACAAAGATAAAACAATAAAAGGTTTTGATGCGACTAAAATTGGTGATGTCTGCGAAATGACCCATCGGATTACATCCGATGATATCAAAAAATTTGTGGAATTGACCGGCGACAACAATCCCTTACATTGGGATGAGGATTTTGCCAAAGCCACGGATTTTCGAAGGCCCATCGCTCATGGCATGCTCTCAGCCTCGTTTCTTTCAACAATGGTTGGAATGCTGTTGCCCGGACCCGGGGCGCTGTGGCTGTCGCAGTCTTTAAAATTCTTACGTCAAGTTTACGAAAACGATACGATCCGTATCGTTGCTAAAGTGAAACAAAAATCCGATGCCTCGCGAGTTTTGGTTTTGGAAACGATGATTTATAACCAGCATAACGAAGAAGTGATCACAGGTGAAGGCCAAGTGAAAATGCTTTCAGCAAAACAGGAGGATAAATTTGTGGAAAAAAAGATTAAGGTTGTCCTGGTGACCGGTGCCAGCCGGGGTATCGGGGCGGCGATTGCCCGCAAGTTGGCCTCAGAAGGCCACAGCGTTATTGTGAATTTTGCGAAAAATAAAGCGGAAGCCGAAAAGGTTGTAGAAATGATTAAATCGCAAAAGGGGAAAGCTGTGGCGATTCAGGCGGATATTTCCAGTGAAGAAGACGTGAAGACTATGTGTCAAAAGGCAAAAAAGGAATTCGGCTCCATTGATGCTTTTGTGCAGAATGCATCGGGCGCAATCAATTTAAAAACCTTCAATGACTTAAGTTGGAATGATATTCAAAGGCATTTGGATGTGCAGCTGAAAGGAGCCTTTCTTTGTTTGCGGCAGATTTTGCCTGTCATGACCGAAAATGGCGGAGGCTCGGTCGTTGTCATTGGCTCCGTTGCAGTGGATTCGATTCCGCCGGCTAAGCAAACCGCTTATGCGATCGGTAAGGCCGCCTTAATGACTTTTGCCAAGTCGTTGGCCGCGGAATACGGACCCAAAAATATTCGGGTCAATGTTGTATCTCCGGGTTTGACCGTAACAGATTTAACCGCATCCATTCCGGCACAGGCAAAAGAATTAACGCGGATGACAACACCCCTACGTCGATTGGCGCAACCTGAAGACATCGCGGATGCCGTATCTTTCTTGATCAGTCCGGGTTCACGTCATATCACAGGCGAAACGCTACGTGTCTGTGGCGGCATGGTCATGTTATAAAATGGAAACACTGATCTCGCATTATTTAAAGGAAAAAGAAAGGCAATATCCGGAGTTTACCAAGTTGTTGGAGTCAGTACGGAATGAAAATCCTTTGCAGTCAAAGCGGCTCTTTGCCTTTACCGCTTCACAGGATGATTCCTATTGGTCATTTTGCGAAAGTTTATGCGATTTATTTAAGAGAACAGTACTAAATTCCGACGAGAAGATCAAAGCCGCGGTCCGCGCCTATAATGAATTGTGCCTGCGGATGCTGCGAGACCAGATTCAATTTAAAAAAACAAAAGTGTATCCCAGTGCTGATGCGGCCTCCGCCTTGAAGGAGGTGTATTCCAATAAGGATGTTATGCGCTCCTATATGCTCGGCCTCTTGCTGACTCAGATGTTTTGGCCCAATCATTACAAGCTTTTTCGGTTCTTTGAATCGCAGATCAAATATGCCCAACCGAAAAAATATCTTGAAATTGGTTCCGGGCATGGGCTGTTTGTGGCCGAAGCCCTGCGTCAATTTCCGTCCCTGGAGGTTACGATCTGTGATATCAGTGAAACTTCTCTTACGATGTCGCGCGAGATTTTAAATTCCTTTGGGGCTCAGTCAAAAATTGAATTTGTCCACCGCGACTTCTTGGAATTTTCCTATGAGAAAAGAGATTTTGACTTTGTCTGCCTGGGGGAGGTTTTAGAGCATGCGGACGATGCTGAAGGCTTTCTCAGATGTGTCCTTAAAGTACTTTCGGCAAAAGGGCATGTTTATCTTTCAACCTGCGCAAATTGTCCGGCTGTCGATCATGTGTATCATTTTCATAATGTCAATGAAATCCGTAATCTCTTGCGGGAATCGGGTTTTATCATCGATGAAGAAATATTTTTACCTGCAGAGGATGTTGTTCCGCGGGATTGGGAAAAAGAGCTCGTTACGATTAACTATGCGGTGATTTTAAGGCCACGAATAACGCGCAAAAATGAATAAAAGCAATTTAGACGAAATCTTAAAAAGGCTGGACACCGATCAGTCGATTGCCGCCTATAATGCCACGGCAAATGCTTTGAATAAATTAACAGCCCAAGAATGTGGTTTACCGTCTTTTCGTATCGCCATTTTAAGGAATTTTACTGTCGAGCCGCTTTTGCCGATTATAAAATCGGAAGTTGCCCGTATGGGATTTTTCCCGGAAATTTATTTAGGAAATTATGACGCAATCGCCGCGGAAGTGATGGATGAAAAAAGCAAATTTTATGCCTTTAAACCTCATTTCGTTATTTTAGCACAATGGTTAGATAATCTTGCCCGGGAGCTCATGAAAAGTTTTATTGATTTTTCGAAAGAAAGACTGGGCGTTACAGTGGACAGAATTTTTGAAACTATTACTACGCAAATACGGCAGATTCGGAAACTTTCTATCGCCATAATCTTAATTAACAATTTCCCATTGCCATATCCCATGGCTTTCAGAATTCTTGAAGGACAAAGAGAAGATATGCAGAGAAATACAATCCGAAAGATCAACCTGGAGCTCCGCCGTCTGACAGAGGAATTTCGAAATGTTTTTATTGTCGATTACGAATATCTAATGGCAAGAGTGGGCCTTTGGAAAGGATACGATGAACGTTATTGGCAAATGGCAGGAGTGCCTTTTTCGCAAGCAGTGCTTTTACCTTTTGCTTTTGAATATATACAATTCATCCGCGCTTTTTCAGGTAAAACTTATAAATGCATCATTTTGGATTGTGATAATACCCTTTGGGGCGGTGTTATCGGTGAAGATGGTTTAGAAGGAATAAAACTCGATACCACTTACCCGGGCTCGTGCTATGTTGCGTTTCAAAAAGAAATCTTGAAATTGCACAACCGCGGGATTATTTTGGCACTTTGCAGCAAAAATAATGAAGCGGATGTGTTGGAGGTTTTCAGGAAGCACCCCGACATAGTTTTAAAGGAAAATCATTTTGCCACGTGGAAGATTAATTGGGAGGATAAAGCGGCCAATATCAGAAAAATTGTTGAAGAGCTTAATATCGGTATGGATCATGTGGTTTTTGTCGATGACAGCGAATACGAAATTGGTCTTGTCAAATTTCAGATTCCGGAGATTCAAACCATTCTTCTTCCTTCGGAGCCATCGCAGCTACGCTTAGCGCTTCTAGAAAAAGGTTATTTCGACTCCTTGTCTTTAACGCAAGAAGACAAAGACCGGACCAAAATGTATAAAGAAGAAGCCACTCGGCGGCGGATGTATTCCGAGGCAAAATCCATTGAGGATTATTTGACAGAGCTTCAAATCGTCGCCCACATTGGGATTCCCGGAAGCTTTCATATTCCGCGGGTGGCCCAGTTAACCCAAAAGACAAATCAGTTCAATTTGACCACGCGCCGTTATACAGAGGGCGATATCGAGACATTTGTCAAAAACAATGATGCGGATGTCTGGTACCTGCATCTTAAAGACAAAATATCCGATTTGGGTCTTGTGGGGACAGGAATTATCAAATACAACGGTTCGGTCGCTGAGATCGACAGTTTTCTTTTAAGCTGTCGTATTTTAGGGCGCAATGCCGAAGATGCTTTTCTATCATATATGATTCAATATGTTAAAGACAGGGGATACAAAACTCTTTTGGGTCGCTATATCCGTAGCAGCAAAAATCAACAGGTGGCCGATTTTTATAAGCGCCGGGGGTTTGTCACTCAAAAAGAAGGTCCGCAGGAATCCGAATGGCGGTTGGATTTAAAGAATTTTGTATTTCAGATTCCTAAATGGATAACGATTAAAACGGATGACAAATCAATATGACAACTTTTATGGAAGAGGATATAAAGCGGGTGATGGCCGATATTTTTGGTGTCGATGTCCAAACGGTCAATGAGAATTCATCCATTGATACCCTTCCGGACTGGGATTCACTCAGGCACCTTAATCTTATTTTAGCGCTGGAAGAAAAATTTCAGATTTCCTTTAGCGAAGAGGAAACGATCGAGATTTTAAATTATAAACTTATCAAAATAGCCCTGGAAAAACACGGGGTGAAATTTGGCCCTTAATATAAAGACATCAAGAGGCTACGATTATAAACGTGCCGATTTTTTAAACGCCCTTAAAGCCCTGGGCGTTAAGAAAGATGAGACAATTTTTTCACATAGCAATCTCGCTTATTTTGGTGTTCCCGCAGGCAGCATGACATCGGAAAATATCAAAACAATATTTCTGGATTCTATACTGGATACTATCGGCTCCAAGGGGACATTTGTTGTCCCGACATTTTCTTATACCTTCCCCAATAAGGGCGTTTTTGATATTGAGAAAACGCCATCCGTATGCGGCGTCTTGACAGAGATTGTCCGTGGACATCCACAGGCTTATCGCTCCGAAGAGCCTATATTTTCCGTTGCCGCCCTGGGAGCCAAAGCCAGGGAGCTTACTCAAAAGGTGTCTTATGAATGTTTTGGAAAAAATACTTTCTGGGATCGTTTTTATGAAAATGACGGATTGATTCTGAATTTTAATTTTGGCGTCGCTGTCACGTTTTTTCATTACATCGAAAGAAGTCTAAATGTGCCTTATCGGTATAATAAACTCTTTTTTATTCACACGCGGAAGAATGGATTTATCGAATGCAGGCCAACGGTTTATTTCTGCCGTGATTTGACCAATGAATTGTTGGAATCCGAATGGTTGGGCATTGATAAGATTGCGCAGGAGCGGGGATTGTCACATGCGGTCAAGATGGGGCGGGGCTATATCACTTCTGTGGGGGCCCGAGACCTTTATAAGTTAGTTCAAGAGTTGCTGGAAAAGGATACATACTTTCTGACCAAGGCCCGTGATGTCGCCAATAAACCTTCCTTGCAATCTGCAAAACGCCATTTTGATTTAAAAATCTCCCAGCCATCGATCGACAAAACAATCGGCGCTTTAAGCCGTATCCCGCGGGATATGGTTTGTGACGGTTATGACGCATGTCTCCAGGCGCTAACGGATCAAATACCATTTAAAATTTACGATATCCCCACAGGGGTTCAATCAGGAGAATGGATTGTGCCGGAGAAGTGGACTTGCTATGAAGGATATTTGGCAAAATCAGATGGACAGGAGATCTTCTCGTATGATCAAGGCCCCTCCTGCATTGCCTCCTATTCGCAATCCTTCGATGGAATTGTCGAACGCGAGGAATTATTGAAGCATATTTGGACGGATCCTTTATCAAAGGACGACGTCCCGAGTGCATTTCTGTATTATGATTCGAATTGGGGATTCTGTTTATCCCGTTTCCTAAGCGAGAAATTCACGGATTCCCAATATCGCGTGGTTATCAAAAGCGATTTAAGCTATGGTTCATTGAAGATCGCTGAGGCCGCTGTCAAAGGAAAGAAAGGGGATACCATTATTCTTATTAGTCATTTGACCGACCAGAAAAGATTTAAAGACGGACTTTTGAGCACCCATCTGGGAATAAGAATTTTTAAGAAGTTGAAGGAAGGGAATACAAATCTTTCCTACTGTTTTATTATTCTCCCGCAGAGCTTTCATTTACCACTTTATCTAAATCTACTTTCCGATAAGAGCCATATCTTCGGGGGATTGCTTTTTGATGGAATCGGTTCAATGCCCTATGCTTTGGCTATCCCTAAGGGCGGCCATGCGGACTTTGTTTCAAAAACTGTCAACGCCTTCAAAGAATTTAATCCCGAAGGCAAGATAGAAGAACTTTTGATACGGTTAAATGCGGGTTTTGAGCATAAAAGTTTATATTGGACAGAAAGTGAGATTCCGATTGTTTCGTTATCGGGTCCCGAATCGTCGGAAACCGAGAAATTCGTGAGCCATTTGTTGGACAAATGGGAAACTTGCAGCTGAAAGCACTGTCTAAGAAATCTAAGAAGCCCAAACCACCAATGTCAGATCCCATCGATATCGGACAAGAGATTTATGGGCTTATGGTTGAGCTTTATCCGATTTGCCGTAGTATCACCGGCGATGGCGTTCGAAAAACGCTGCGCATAATTTCAAAACATATTCCCCTTAAGGTCACAGAAGTGCCGACCGGGATAAAAGTGTTGGATTGGACCGTACCCAGAGAGTGGAACATTAAGGATGCTTATATTAAAAATTCTAGGGGAGAGAAGATAATAGATTTCAAGCATTCCAATCTGCATGTTTTGAATTACAGTGTGCCTGTCTC
Source organism: uncultured Planctomycetales bacterium (assembly GCA_964620805.1). Taxonomy (GTDB): domain Bacteria; phylum Omnitrophota; class Gorgyraeia; order Zapsychrales; family JAHFFX01; genus CAZUJQ01. Next base: position 28,445 of record CAZUJQ010000003.1, read on the forward strand.
TAAAACGGTAAACCTCGAAGAATTAAAGAAACATATTTTTACTTTGCCCCAATATCCCGATCGAATACCTTACCGGACGTCCTATTATCAGGAGAATTGGGGCTTTTGTATGACTCACCATCAGTTCCAGCAATTAAAAGAGGATACGTATAAAGTTGTGATCGACTCAGAGCTAAAAGAAGGGAGCCTTACCTTTGGTGAGTTCTTTCTTGAGGGGAATTCAAAAGAAGAAATCTTGTTTTCCTGTTATCTTTGCCATCCCTCTTTGTGCAATGACAATTTAAGCGGAATTGTCCTTTTGACATTCTTGGCCAAATCCCTTTTAGGGCATTCTTTAAAATATTCGTATCGGTTTTTGTTTATTCCGGAGACAATCGGCTCTATTACGTGGTTGAGTTTAAATGAAGAAAGGGTCGAAAATATCAAAGGTGGATTAGTCGCAACCTGTGTGGGTGATCCCGGTTCAATGACCTACAAGAAAAGCCGCAAAGCAAATACCTTGATTGATAAGACGGTGGAAAAAGCCCTGATTGATTTAAAAGATCCCTATAAAATCATCGACTTTTTTCCATCGGGAAGCGATGAGCGTCAATTCTGTTCTCCGGGTTTTAATTTGCCGATCGGTTCATTGATGAGGACCCCCTACGGGCAGTTTTCTCAATATCATACTTCGGCCGATAATTTAGATTTTGTAGAGCCTCAATATTTAGGCGATTCCTTTAAAAAATATGAAGCGGTCGTTTCAATCTTAGAAAAAGATAGTACCTACCTTAATCTTAATCCTAAATGCGAGCCTCAATTGGGAAAGCGGGGACTTTACAGTATGATCAGCGGATTTGGTGAGGACGGAGCCAGGGAGGTAGCTATGCTCTGGGTTCTTAATCTTTCCGATGGAAACCACTCCCTCTTAGATATTGCTATCCGTTCACAATTGCCTTTTGAACGGATTAGAGAGGCGGCCGACGCCTTATTGAAAAGCGGTCTATTAAAAATCGCACTAACCACACAGAAAGAAGATTTTACTCCGATGTCCCCATGTCCATCTCAGGCGGATGAAGCAGCGGTGGATCGGAGTTTCCCGACCGAAGCATCGGGGAACCGCGAAACAAAAGAGGCCATGGACGATAGCCCACGGAGCTTCACCTTAAGGCAGGCGCGGAAGAATGACTGCAAGGATTTATGGGTTTGGCGCAATCACCCTGAGGTCAGAAAGTGGTGTTTTAATAAAGAGGGAATCCCCTATGGGCAGCATAAAACATGGTTTGAAGGGATATCAAAAAACGGCAAAACAACGATATTTATCATACAAGGGAAGGATAAGGAAAAGCTCGGCCAAGTGAGGTTCGATGGTGTCGGTTCTGAAAAGGCTCTCATCAATATCAATCTTAATCCGAAATTTTTTAACAGAGGAATCGGGACGCGCGCGATTCAAATGGCGACAAGAATTTTTTTAGAGTCCACCCCGGCAGTTAAAGAAATTATTGCCGAGATTTTTAAACAGAATGCCGTTTCAAAGCGAGCTTTTCAAAAAGCGGAATATTTAAAGCTAAGAAGTGAAGTCAAAAACAACGAGAAAATAGAGATTTTTTCCTTTAAGCGTAGCCTTAAAGTTCCTGAAAATGCAAGTGAAAAATCAAACCGATATATTTATGAAAAAAGAGGGCAATGCCTGGTTTCAGAGAAATAAAAAGGCATTGCATGATTTTCATATCCTGACGAAGGATAATGTCCTTCGTTTAATCAGGGAAGCAGGAATCATTCCCAAGAAAGCTTTAGAAGCAGGCTGCAGTAATGGTTGGAGGCTTGGGGAAATCGAAAGGCAATATGGCTGCGAGTGTCTTGGCGTCGATGCCTCACGAAAAGCCATTAGTGACGGGGAAAAGAGATATCCGAATATCATTTTTAAATATGGGAATATTGCTTCCTTACCGATTAAAAATGAATGCTTTGATCTGGTGATTGTCCATTTTGTCTTTCATTGGGTGGCCCGCGATTTGCTTTTGAAGTCTGTCGCTGAGATAGACCGCATCGTTGCCGATGGTGGGTTTCTCATTTTGGGAGATTTTTTGCCCGATAAACCTCTTAAAAACTATTACCATCATCTTCCGGCACGGGAGGTTTATACCTACAAGCTCGATTACACCAATATTTTTATTTCCTCGGGTTTGTATAAGGTTGTTGGCAAAGTGGTATTTGATCACGACAATCGAGACAATCAGGGTGAGATTTCGCCTTATAGTCGGGCGGGATGCTTTCTCTTAAAGAAGTCGATCCATGATTTTTATGAGTTGCAAACCGGGAATCATCAACGGAAGGCAACGGTTTAAATGCAAGTTATAGTCCTAGAGTTCCTTGATGAGGCTAAAGCCTTTATAAAAAAATACGGCCAAAATTTTTTAAAAGAAAAGAATGTCCTAATCGTCTCTCTCCATCCTAAAGTGAGCGCTTATTTAAAAAAACAAAATATCGCTTTCCGCGATACGGTTGAATATTTAAATAATGCGGCCCAGCATGATATCCTTTTGAAAACCGAAGAATTGACTATGCAGATTTTGCCGAAATTATCCCTGACCGACCATTATGGCTTAACCAAGACCTACGAAGAGACCTGTATTTACCATTTACGTTTTTATATGAGCCATTTTTTATGGATCATAGAGATATTAAACGCTGTTGGTTGCCAGCATCGCGTTGAAAAAATCTATTGTTCTTTACCGAATAATCGGCAAAAAATGTATACAAACAATGTGCTCCTACAGGACAGGGAGCGGTTTTTAGGTTTTTTGGCCAAAGATTTTTGTCGATTAAGAGGAATCGTTTTTGAGGGTTTACCGCAAAGACATCCGTTGCTTAAAGATTTTTTTGTTTTCTTGGCAACAAAAACCGTTCGTACGATCGGCAAAATATTAACGTGGATCGATTATCAATTTTTAACTCGCCAGGAAAAGAAAACGGTTATTGTCCCGGCGCTTTCTTATCGGATGGATGCATTGCTCAAAGAGATTCAGCAAATCGTTCCTGATGTCCGAAGCGTTATGGTTTGGGAGGGAAAATCTACGCTTAAGCAGGAATTGTACAGGATATATTTGGTTTTGGATAATTGGCTTAAGAAATTAAGAAAGAAAAATCCCATCGATGGTATAATCTCGCTCGATTTGATTAATGGCCGATTTAAAGCCGATCAAAAACTTCAAAATGAAATGGCCAGCGAGTTTGATAAAATCTCTGATTTTATTATTTCCTCGGGTCAACAGCAGTTTACCTATAAAGGGGTATTCTTCGGCCGGTATCTGACGGAAAAAATCGAACGAGGCTTAAAGGAGGAAATCTTGTCCCTGCAACATATGGGTAAGATCTTAATTGAAGTTTTCAACCGATTAAAGCCCCAGCTTTTGATGTCGATGTACAGTAATGGGATTTATTTTGCGATGGGAGAGATTGCTCGCTATCTGGGCTTTTGTTCCTTGTCTATTAGCCACGGAACCCATGTGCCGCCCAACAACAGATTTGAAGAAATCGAGAATTATCGGCTATCCAAAAGCGTTATTTTAAATGACTACGAATTTGTGGCCGTTCAAACACCATGGGCCAATAGATTTCTTGATTATTACGGGGATAAAAGAGAGCGTCTCTTTTCTGGCCCCTTGCTATACACACAAAAAAATAAGGCGATAGGACAGAAGATAAGAAACAAAATTGTCAACGGCAATGAAAATATGAGAATCATTGTCCATGCCACGACACAGAAAACCCGCGGTGGCATGCGCTTTCATATCGCAGAAACTTTAGATGAATATCTTTCGACACTTTCCGATATTATCCATGCGATCAACGAATGGCTAGAGAGTTATCTGGTCGTCCGACCTCATCCGGCCTGTGATTTAACCGAAGAGGAATATCGACTTCTTTTGCCTGAATGCCGGCGGATGAGCATCCTCAATAAAGGCAATTTCTCGAAAGTGTTATCGGTGGCTGACCTTTTGGTTAGTTATTCTTCGACCTGCATAGAAGAGGCCGTTCAAAACGATATTCCGGTTGTCCTTTTTGATAAATGGAAACGGTACAACCATTTTAATTTAGAAGAAGTTTTAGGGTCGGGATCGCTTGAACAGAAGCCAGCCTATTATTTAACCGAACCTTGCCTTCTTAAGGAGGTCATGCAGAAAATATTTGAGCTCCGGCAAAATAAAGAATTTAGTAAAGAAGATAGGGCTTATCGATATAAGCCTGAGGCGCGTTTAAATTTTTTGCATTTTGTGGAAAAGCGTTTAAATGGGAGCCATGATTAATGAATACGGTTTTAATTATGGCCAAAGAGGGAAGTTTAGGTCTGCCAGGTAAAAATATCTGGAGAATCAAGGGCCGTACGCTCTTGGGCTGGACGATTTATGATGCCCAGCGTTCAAAGCTGGTCGATAAGATTTTTGTCAGCACTAACGGCGAAAAGATCGCCAAAGTCGCCCAAAAGGCCGGGGCAGATGTGATAGGACGCGATAGCGAACTTGCTAAAAATGAAAAATTTTTGGAAGCGGTTGATCAAGCAGTAACCTATATTAAGAATAAATATCCCGACCTGGAAATTATTGCCATTCCGCAGTGTGTTGTCCCGTTTCGCGATCCCGATATTTTTGACAGATGCATTAACTTCTTAAGAGAGAATAAGGATTACGATTCAGCGGTTACGATCCGAAGGATTCCTTTTATTCCTGGCGCCATTATGAAGAAAGAGGATGGACAGCTTCTGCCGTATTTTCCCGAATTGCAGCAATCCGTTTCGGGTTCACGCCAAGATAGCGAAGGTCATGAAATCGATCATGCGGTTGAGTGTTTTACGTATAAGTCATGGTTAAATCGTGAAAAAGGGACCAAGCCGTGGAATTACTTGGGTCGTAAGATAAAAGGTATTGAACAAAATTTTCATAATCCTAACTGTTTTGTGGACGTGCATACGCTCGATGATATCGAATGGCTGAAATTTATCGTGAAAAATCTGGGATATTCGGGGATGAAAAGAAAGGCGAAGCCCGGCCATTAAATGATCAAAGTGATTATTTTTGATTTTGACGGAGTGATCTTGGAATCGGTGGATATCAAAACAGCCGCCTTTGTGGATCTTTTTAAGGATTTCCCTGAACATCTGGACGAAATCAAAGAGTACCATCTTTTAAATGGCGGTATTTCGCGCCAGAGAAAATTTTGTCACATCTATAAAAACATTTTGAAAAAACCGTTGAGTGAAAAAAAAATCAATGAACTCTGCCGAAAATTCCGCAAGCTTGTGATAGACAAGGTTGTGGCAGCCGATTTTGTGGGCGGCGCGCAAGAGTTCCTTCAGAAGAACGCTGGCCATTTTGAGATGTTTGTCGCTTCCGGCACGCCCCAGGAAGAGATCGAAGAGGTCGTCCAAAGCAAGGGCTTAATAAAATATTTTGCCGGTGTGTACGGTTCTCCCAAAACAAAAGATAAAATCGTCAGCGATATTATGAAAAAAGACCGTTTTAAGCAGGAAGAGGTCCTTTTTGTGGGTGATTCGATAACGGATTTAAATGCTGCCAAAGAAACCGGTGTCCATTTTGTAGCACGTGTGAGTGTCGAAACATTCTTTTGGCTCAAAGACCCGGCGGTTTTTGCGGTGATCCCGACTTTATCAAGGCTGGATGCCGTTTTGGAAGATTTGAATAAGGAGGATATCCTTGCGAGAGAATAGCCTGAAAAGAAAATTAAACCGCAAAAAAGCAGTTTTAGGCGGATGGATCACAATCGGCAATGAAATTATCGTTGAGACGATGGCCAAGATGCCGTTGGATTTTGTCGTTGTCGATATGGAACACAGCGCCATTGAATTGCCGCAGGCACAAAATCTAATACGCATTGTTGATCTTGTCGGGAATGTTCCTCTGGTGCGTGTGGGTGAAAATGACCCGGCCTTGATTAAGCGGGTAATGGATGCGGGCGCCTACGGCGTTATTATTCCTATGATCAATAATAAATCGGATGCGGTCAAAGCGGTGGAAGCGGTGCGTTATCCGCCTTTGGGCAGACGGGGTGTGGGTTTAGCGCGGGCTCAGGGTTACGGGATTTCTTTTGAAAAGTATAAAAGATCACTGGCCTCTCAAAGCGTTGTGATCCTTCAGATCGAACATATCGATGCGGTCAGAAATTTAAAAAGTATTTTAAGTGTCGATGGCGTGGATGGTTTTATCGTAGGGCCATATGATTTGTCGGGTTCAATGGGCCGGCCGGGGGAATTTTCGCATCCCTCGGTCAAAGAGGCGCTTGTCGCAGTGATGCGAGTGGCGAAAGAGATGAAAGCGATCGCAGGCATCCATGTGATCCCCCCTGATCCGAATGAAGTCAAATTGCGATTAAAGCAAGGCTATTCGTTGATCGCGTTTAGTTTGGATACGCTTGTTTTTCAAAGAAGCTATGAAAAATATTTAAAGGATATCAACCTAAGAAGAAAATAGATGAGAGTCATTGCTGTGATTCCGGCCCGGATGGGTTCGTGGAGGTTTCCGGGAAAACCTTTATGCGATATTTGTGGTGTTACGATGATCGAACATGTCTATAAAAGGACCGCCTTGAGCAAAATCCTCGATGAAGTTTATGTTGCGACCTGCAATGAAGAGATCAAGCAGGTTGGGGAAGGTTTTGGCGGCAAAGTCATCATGACACCCGATACCTTTAACCGTTGCACGGATCGGGTTGCTTACGCCATTAAAAAAATCAAATCCAAAGCCGACATTGTTGTATTGATTCAGGGTGATGAGCCGCTTGTGCATCCGCAGATGATCGATACGGCTGTTAAACCGCTTTTGAAAGATCAAGATTTGGTCTGCTCCTGCTTGATTAAAAAAATTGAAACCGACGAAGAATTTGAAGACAAGAATGAGATCAAGGTCGTTAAGGACAAAAATAATTTTGCTTTGTACTTTTCACGCGAACCGATTCCTTCCGCGAAACTTTCGATGAGCCCCTTTGACCGTTATAAGCAGGTTTGTATTATGCCGTATCGCACGAAATTTCTTCTAAAATTCCCAAGTCTGCCGCAAACACCGCTGGAAACGGTTGAGTCGGTGGATATGATGCGGATCTTGGAGTACGGTTACCGCATTAAGCTCATTGAAAGCCATTTTAAGACCTACAGCGTTGATGTGCCGGCGGATCAGAAAAAAGTGATTGAAGTGATGAAAAACGATCCGCTGTTCCCAAAATACAAAAACGACAGACGATGAAGACACTGGTAACCTTAAGCACATTTGCTCAATACAGCGAAGTGCCTTTAAAACGGCTTAAAGAAAAAGGTTTTGAGGTTATCACGAATCCTTATGGGCGTAAACTCACGGTCGAAGAAAGTTTTAAATTGTACACGCCCGATATTGACGCGGTCATCGCCGGGACCGAAGAGATATCATCCGAAATCATAAGCAAGGCTGATTCTTTAAAGGTGATTTCCCGCTGTGGGATCGGCTTAGACAATGTGGATTTGGCCGCCGCCCGAAAGAAGAAGATCAAGCTTTTTACAACCGGGGCTCACGTCATCGATGCGGTGGCGGAATTGACGGCCGGTCTTATTTTGGATTCTGTGCGTTTCGTTTCGCAGGCCGACCGTGCCGTAAGAGAGGAACGCTGGCATCGGCCGATGGGTTACCTTTTGCGTGGAAAAATTTTAGGCGTGATCGGTTTGGGGCAGGTCGGGAAAAGGCTGATTGAATTGATGAATAGTTTCGGCGTTAACCCCATCGCCTATGATCTTTCGCGAGACCAAAGATTTGCCGCCAAATACAAAGTCAAATATGTCTCTCTGGTTAAGCTTCTCAGCCATTCGGATATTGTCAGTATCCATCTGCCTTTAAACGGCGGCACGCGAAATCTGATTAATGCAAAGACATTAAGCCAGATGAAAAAGGATGCTTTTTTCATCAATACGGCCCGCGGTGAAATCGTTGATGAACAGGCCCTCTACGAAGCTTTAAAGAACAAAAAAATCGCCGGAGCAGCTCTGGATGTCTTTGCGCAAGAGCCCTACAGTGGCCCGTTGAAAGAGTTGGATAACATTATTTTGACAACACACATCGGTTCGTATGCTCGCGAGGCGCGGATCAATATGGAATTGGAGGCAGTTGAAAATTTAATCCAAGTGTTAAATGGCTATCATCCCCGGAGAAAATATAAGAGAGGAGTCATTTTATGAAAGTAGTCATTTTTGGCGGTAGCGGGTTTTTGGGCAGTCATGTGGCAGACGTTTTATCATCGCAAAATCATGAGGTGACTATTTTTGATTTGCGCCCCTCATCTTATTTAAAACCCGAACAGGAAATGATCATCGGTGATATCCTGGACCTCGATGCAGTTAAAACAGTTACCAAGGGGGCGGAGGTCGTCTATAATTTTGCCGGAATCGCCGATATCAACGAGGCAAAATTCAATGCCTATAAGACGATCAATTCCAATGTGATGGGGACCGTGAATTTGCTTGAGGGTTGCTGTCGAAATAACATTAAGCGCTTTATTTTTGCCAGCACGGTTTATGTTTACAGCGAGGCGGGATCTTTTTATCGTGCCAGCAAGCAGGCCTGCGAACTTTTAATCGAATCTTATCACAAGCAGCACAATATTGATTTTACCATTTTGCGTTACGGCTCCTTATACGGCCCCCGCTCAGATGAAACAAATTGGATTCATAAAATCCTGAAACAAGCGCTTATAGAGAAAAAAATCGTGCGTAAAGGCGATGGAGAAGAAATCCGCGAATATATCCATGTGTTGGACGCGGCGCGGCTTAGCGTCAAAATCCTTTCGGAGGAATTTAAAAATCAGTATGTCATCATCACCGGACAGCAACCTATTCAGATTAAAAACCTCATGATTATGGTTCAGGAGATGCTTAATAACGAGATCGATCTGGAATTTCTTAAAGAGAATTATGAAGAGCATTATGAGATTACCCCATATAATTTCCGGCCGAAGCTCGCCAAAAGGATCGTTGATTCGAGCTATGTCGATTTAGGACAGGGAATTCTTGAGCTGTTAAATGTCATGTATGATAAGAAATCCGGTATACAAGAGCAGAAGCTGAAGTCTGTTTAAAAAGGAGCGGTTTTGAGTAAAAATATTCTGTTAGTTCTCTCGGAAAAAGATAATGCCCCATCTTTGTTAAGGAAAATTCTGCAGCAGAATACCAATAAGGTTTTTTTGTGTCCGATTGACTATCGAGCGTCTAGGCTTGCCGAAAGATTAAATAAATCTATCAATGAGAAAAAGCCTGGAAATGCAGAGCTTGTGGACTTTGTGGGCAAGTTCAATCAAGAGGCTTATCAGCTTAAAGGTGAATATATCAATTTTATCTATGACCTTGGTGAAAAAGAGTTAATTAATGGAAAGAATTTAAAAGAATATTTTGCTTATCCCAAAGAAAATTTCTCTGTGTGGTGGTTTTCGCTCATTGCCGAAAGAAATCCCTATAAAAGTTCCAGTTTTATCTTTTTTACGAAGATCAATACGATCCTGAAGTTAAAAAAGGAATTGAGTTGCCAGGAGATTTGGATCAGTAAAAACAGCCGCCTTGTCTATGACGTATTATCAAAACTTAAGTTGCAGGGTGTCGTGTCAGGGTCTTCCAACAATCGGTTTCTTGATGGATTCATCACGGCAAAAGTCCTATTGATTGAGCTGCCGCGTGTTTTAAGGTTTATTTTGGCTTCCTTTGTAGAAACCATTGCTCTCAAAAAAATGAAAGCTGAATTTAAATGCCACAAAGAAGCTATTAAAAATTGCGACTTAGCTCTATTGACAACATTTCCCTTGATTGATCAGAAAAAACTTAAACAGGGGAAATTTGTTAATCTTGCTTATGGGTCATTGCAGGATGCCATCGAACAAAGCCATAACAAAAAGAAGATAGCCTGGTTTGGAATCTTTGCTTCTGTCAATTCTTTAAAATGGCCTCAGGTTCTTCCGATCACACGAAAAATAAAAAAAATTGAACGATTTTTCTTAGTGGATGAATGGTTGAGTTTAAAAGATTTAGGCAGGATTGTATCGACATACTTTTTTTTAGCGTTTCGGTGTTTAAGGTATCTTGGCCGCTACAGGGCACAATTTTATTACCGTGAAGCCACATTGGGGGCTAACCTCAATCTCTGGCCTATCTTTGCGAGAGATTTTCTTTCTTCATTTTGTGGAAAAGTTCTTATCTGGGGGCTAAGCGATTATTGGAAATTTTCAAATATTACACAAGAGTTGCTGCCAAAAACAAAAATACTTTATTTCGCAGAATTGCATGGGTGGGAAAAGGCCTTGAATGTGGCCTGCGCGCAAAGGAAAGATGTTGTCTGCGTCGGCCTGCAGCATGCCTCCATCTCTTCTTTGTGGCTTAATTATTTTAATCATCCAACGGATCTATCAGGAAGCGATTATGTTCGTTATACTCCCACGCCCAATTATTTAGGATGTGTTGGATCGATTGCCCGCAATATTTTTCTGGAAAACGGTTGGCCTCGCGAAAAAATATTTATCTTAGGTGGGTTTCGATTTCCCAGCCTTAAAAAAACATCTTCGATGACATCTGTGTCACAGAAAAAAAATCAGATTGTGGTTGCCTTGTCTTTATCGCCGGTTGCTAATAAGGAAATACTATTATTTATTTACGATGCTTTTTATAATAAAAATTACAGTTTTGATATTCTTTTTAAGTGTCACCCCATTGATCCCTTAGAGAAAGTAGCCCAAAAGATAGGGCTAGATATGACCGGAAATTTAAGATTTACAAATCAGAGTTTGGATGAAGTGGTTGCCGAATCCCGGGCTATGATCGTCAAGGAATCTTCCTCAGTTTTTTGGGCTATTAATCACAATATTCCGATTATCGTTCCGTATCTGTACAGCTTTGTGGATATCTGTCCGCTATCGGAGGTGAGTCATTTAGCCCACTACGTGGCAACTCCGGCCGAATTATTTGACGTTGCCTATGAGATTATGCAAGATAAAAAAGAGATTAATAAGACAGAATATCGGGAATTTTTTAATCGGTATATAGAAATTTATCAAACAGACGAACGGTATTACGAAAATCTCATGTCGGCGATCAATTCGTAATATCGAATGGTAAAAGGAGCTCATGATTTATCTCTATGTTCTCATTTATGCTTTGCTATTGTGTTACCTGCGGTTTTCGGGCGTAAGCCACGTAGCCTACATGCCGATTTTTTCTTTGTTTGAAGATCCGACCTACTATCCGAATGACATTTATGTGCATCATTCTCTGGTCGCCGGCAGCAGTTATTTATATCCCCTGCTAAGTATTTTGGGCCCCCTTGCCTCCAATACGTATTTTATCTTTCTGCTGCATACCGCAGCCAATCTCATCAATGTCTTTTTCATCTTTAAAATCGTCGAACTCTTGTTCCCAAATCTTAGAAAATATGACATCGGTCTGATTGCTTTATTGTTGTTTCTATACGATTATCCTATTTTTATGGCTTATTCCCAGATTGTCTTACAATTCAGTTTTTCCCAAACTACCATCGCCATGCCGATTCTTTCGGCGAGTCTTTATTATTTTCTGAAGGGTAAATTGCTTACGGCCGTTTTTTTATCGGGCGTGTTGGCAGCCCCACTCCATTTTAAGTCGGCATGGTTCATTTTCTTGATGATTGTAACCTTCATTATTTTTTCTTATAAAAAATTAAGCTCTAAAAAAACTTTAGTAGCCTTTTTTTTAAGCGGTATAGTTGTTTTAATTATGTCTTTATACCGCGGGGCGCATACAGGAAATGGCGTGCTCACTTTTTCTCAGCTTTTGGAGATGTGCGAAGGGATTAATAAAAGGGATTTAAATGAGATTGTTGTTTTGATGAATCCCTGGTGGGATTTTGTTAAATTATTTTTGGTCTTTTTTGGCGGCTGGAAGTGTGTTTCATTTGTTGAGGATGTGGGTCAGCGCTTTAAACTTTCTTTTTTTTATGTGTTATCGTTGGCGGTTTTCGCTTTTGGTACGATTTATACTTCATATTTTTATAAAGTTGTTCCTATTCCGGAAGTGCTTTTATTAAGCTTTCCGCGGATGATGGCTCTCCCTTTGATTATTTCGATTATTTTGATTGGCGGGGCCTTGTTAACCTTATTTATTCGCTACGGAAAAAATGCCCACCTGCGATGGCTCGTCATTTTTGCTTTGTTTGTTTTTGCTTATTTTCCAAATTTTAAGAAATCGATTGTTATATATCTAGTATGTATTGCTGTCGCTTATGTCCTTGTTTATCGTAGCCAAAAGATTCCTTTTAAAATGGGATTAAAGCCTTTAACCGCCTTTATGTATTCGGCGGTCTTCCTGTTTCTTATGGTCAGGGCCGGCGGCATGGTTTTAAAATCTTATAAGGAAAAAGCCCCGTTTTTTCCTCTGACCGTTTTTAACCTAGAAAGACCATTTTATGATGCCGAACTATGGGCGAAAGAGCACACTCCCAAAGATAGTGTTTTTCTCTGCTTTAAAGAAGGCAGCATATTTTATCACGAACATGGATTTAGAAGATTTTCCGGCCGAACGATGCTTTTCGGCGACTATAATAGTTTTTATTTAAATTATGATTTGATTCAAGAGCATAAAAAAAGAGAACTCTTCAGAGAAAATCTTATGAGACTGATCCAAGGTGGAAATAAGGCAGAAATCATTCAGTTCATTGCTAAGATACCCTGGCGGCTGGATTATATTATGCTGTCGAATAAATATTCCTTGCCGTATCCTACTGTTTATTTTAATGAAGAATATACCTGCTATTGGGTCGGACACAAAGATGGATCATCTTGAATACACAGATTGTAACCTTTGTCATTCAAATGACTATGCGATTATTTATAAGAGCGGCCATTCGGATAATGGCGGCATGGTCCCTCAGCGCTATCTATGCACGGAGATCAATAAAGGAGATTTTGGGACCGTTGTTCAATGCCGCCAGTGCGGTCTTATGTACAACAACCCACGGTTAAAACCGCAAGTGGCCAAAGAACTTTATGTCAATTCCGCAGACCCTTTGTATGTTAAGGAGCAAAAACAACGTATTGAAAGCTTTCGTAGAACTGCACGGGAATGCGAAAAAATTAAAAGCGGCGGCAACCTGTTGGATATCGGGAGTTTTTACGGGTTTTTCTTGGAAGCTGCTTCTAAAGAGAAATGGCAAAGGTACGGTGTGGAACTTAGCAAAAACGCCATTTTTTATACAAGAAAACATTTTGGAATAGATGTTTTTGAAGGGGATTTATTTGCGGCTCACTATCCCGACAGGCATTTTGACCTTGTCACCATGTGGGATGTTATTGAACATCTTCATAATCCCAAAGAGACATTGCTGGAGATCAATCGAGTGCTTAAAGATGACGGGCTTTTGGCCCTTGTGACTCCTAATATTAATAGCTTTATGGCAAGAATTTTTAAGGATCAATGGTGGTTTCTAGTGCCATCGCATATTTACTACTTTACGCCCCGTACGATAGGAAAGATGCTTAATGAGGCAGGTTTTAAGATGATAAGAAAGGGAACTTATGGCAGGAGCTTCACCTTATCCTATTGGGCCACAAAGATTGAACCTTACAACCGCCGTATATACGGAATGATTGATAAGGTCATTCGTTCCCTGAAAATGGGACAGTGGCCCTTGAATCTTAATCTGGGGGATCATATGCTAGTATTTGCTCAGAAGAAAACAACCAAAGGAAAGGACAGCTGATGTACAACAATTTAAAGGTCATTGTTTTCATGCCGGCCTTTAATACCGGCCATATTTTGGAGACAACTTACCAAGAACTTCCCAATGAAGGAATCAGTGAGATCCTTCTTGTTGATGACGGTAGCCGAGATGACACTGTTAAAGTTGCCCAGAGATTAGGGGTTAGCGTTGTAAGCCATGAAAAAAACCTAGGCTACGGCAGCGCGCAGAAGACAGGTTATCGAGAGGCGTTGAAAAGAGGAGCCGATATTGTCGTGATGGTTCATTCCGACCATCAATATGACCCGACCCTTACGCCAAAATTCATAGAACCAATCGCTTCGGGCCGTGCCGATGCGGTCACAGGATCAAGAATGTCAAACGGCGGCGCCCTTAAAGGAGGCATGCCGATTTGGAAATATATCCCCAACAGATTTCTGACCCATTTAGAAAATTTTGTCTTTAGGACAAATATCACGGATTATCATAATGGCTTTCGTGCTTATAGTCGTAAAGTTTTAGAGTCTATTTCCTTTGAAAAATTTTCGGATAAATTTGATTTTGATACAGACATTATGATCCAGATCGCGATCCGGAAATTTAGAATCGCGGAAGTCGCACACGAGACGCGTTACCGCCAGGAAAATTCGCAAATGTCCTTAGGCAAAGGCATTGAGTATGGCTTAAAGATCCTTAAGACGATAGTGAAATTTAAACTCCATGAGTGGGGTATAAAACGCTTTGACATCTTCGAGGTTAAAGCTCCTGTTTTTATGGAAAAGCCAGTGGAGGTTTCATAAAAAGCATAGAAAAGGCAGCAATATGGTAAAAAAGAAAATAAGCCTAGTGACGGGTGGAGCAGGATTTATAGGGTCTCATGTGGCAGACTATCTTTTAAAAATGGATCATACGGTTGTTGTGCTTGACGATTTAAGCGGTGGTTCACGCGAGAATGTAAATAAGAAATGTGCTTTTATTAAGGGCTCAATTACAAATCAAAAATTAATGGAAAGGATATTTAAGCAATATAAGTTCGACTATGTTTATCATTTGGGAGCATATGCAGCCGAGGGTTTGAGTCATTTTATACGTAGATTTAACTATATGAACAATGTGATCGGTTCGATTAATCTTATTAACTTGGCTATTCTTTATAATATTGAACATTTTATCTTTACTTCAAGTATTGCCACCTACGGAAGAAACCAACTGCCCATGGTTGAAACAATGACACCAATCCCTGAAGATCCTTACGGAATTGCCAAATATGCGATCGAACTTGATTTGAAAGCGGCCCAAGAAGTGTTTGGACTTACCTACACGATTTTTCGTCCACATAATGTCTATGGAGAACGTCAAAATCACGGCGATCCTTATCGGAATGTCCTGGGAATTTTTATCAACAATCTCATGAAGGGTAAACCCATGACAGTTTTTGGCGATGGAAAGCAAACCCGCGCTTTTACGTATATCGATGATGTGGCGCCTTATATCGCTCAGGCGGTAGCGGTTGAAGCTGCTAAGAATCAAACCTTTAATATCGGTGCGGATAAATCCTATTCGGTTTTAGAATTGGCCAATATCATTGCTAAAGCGATGGAGGTTGCGCCGAAAGTTGAATTCTTGCCACCCCGCAATGAAGTTGTCCATGCGTTTTCCGACCATTCTAGGATAAGAAGTGTTTTTGGTATTCAAGAGACGATTCCATTAGAAGAAGGAGTCAGGCGAATGGTTCAATGGGCTAGAAAAGTCGGACCTAAGAGCCCTAAAAAATTTAAAAGCATTGAATTGATTAAAAACATCCCATCAAGCTGGATAAAAAGCATTTAGTTTCTTGGTGAACCAATTTCTCTATGGGAGAAAGCAAAAATTTTTTAATTATTGGAGCTAACGGTCTTATTGGGCAGGCTCTTGCCAGAGAGGTTGATGGAAAATATGACTGGAAGGGAACCTATTTTCGGCGTCTAAGCGCACCGTATCTCAAATGCAATATTATGGATTTCCGGGACGTCGTTTCTACGTTGGATTCCGTTAAGCCAACCCACGTGGTTTGTTGTGCCAATCTCGCTGGAGGGGTGAATTTTTGTGAGAAAAATCCTGACTTAGCAAAGAGATTTCATTTTGAAGGGATTGTCAATTTAGGAAAATCTTGCCTTGAACATCACGCCAAATTGGTTTTTCTTTCTTCGGAGTGCGTTTTTGACGGGAAAAAAGAAATATACCGGGAAGACGATCACCCGAATCCTCTTAACATTTATGGGAAATGGAAAGCTGAAAGCGAACAGTGGATTTGCAAACATCTGACGGATTTTACTATTATCCGGACGATGTTTGTTTTTGGTTGGCAACCGGATACCGTGACCCCCAACGCTCTTATGAAAGCGTATTTTTCCATTTCGAAGAAAGAAAAAATTTATGTACCCGCTTTTCGATGGGGTAACCCTACCTATGTCCATGATTTAGCCAAGGCGATTGTTGAATTGAGTTTATCTCAAAAGAATGACGTGTATCATGTCGCTGGTAGAAGTTATCTGAGCCGTTATGAATGGATAAAAAAAGCCTGCGATATTTTAGGCTGGGACTCTTCTTGGGTGTATTCCCAAGATAGGACACCCAAAAATCCCCCCGTTTATTCCCAACGGATTTGCTTCGATACCGA
Organism: uncultured Planctomycetales bacterium; assembly: GCA_964620805.1. Classification (GTDB taxonomy): domain Bacteria; phylum Omnitrophota; class Gorgyraeia; order Zapsychrales; family JAHFFX01; genus CAZUJQ01. The sequence goes on from CAZUJQ010000003.1 coordinate 44,807, forward strand.
GAAATTTCATAGTCAACATAAAACAAAGCTTCATAGCCTTGATGAGGCTTTGGCTATGCTCAAAGACGAAATTGATCAAACAGCCCCTTGCGTTCATTAGTGAATACAAACCCTAAAATTAGTGTGGTCATGACTGTTTTTAATGGCGAAAGCCACCTCCGGGAGGCTATCGATAGCATTTTGAATCAGACCTTTAGGGATTTTGAATTCATCATTGTCGATAATGATAGTACCGATAAAACAGGTGAAATTATATGTTCCTATAGGGATCCGCGCATTGTTTATGTTAAAAATACAAAGAATGTGGGGCAAAGCAAAGCCCTGAATATCGGTATCCGTCGTAGCAGGGGAGATTTTATCGCGCGGATGGACGCTGACGATATTTCTTATCCCGAGCGGCTAGAAAAACAGTATCAATATTTGCTTAGTCATGATTCCATTGCTGTGGTGGGGGCTCAATATCTGGCGATTGATGAGGAGGGCAAGACCATCCTTCGATTCCGTCTACCAACGGACCCTTTCGAGATTAGATGTTATTTGATCGGAGTCAGTGAATTATCTTATCAATGCGTGCCGCATCCGATTGTCTTAATAAGAAAAAAAGCGCTTTTTGACGTTGGCTTGTATAATGAAGAAATTATTACCCAGGATTATGATTTGTGGGTGAGGATGTCACGCAAATATTTTTTTTCGAATTTGAAGGAAATATTATTTAAATACCGAGTCCGAAAAAATGCCCAAACTCAAAAATCCAAAGGCATCTTTAGACAAGATTGCGCCAAGATGATTATGGATAATATCAAATACTACTGGCCGCAGTTAAGCGATGAGGAATCAAAGATTTTATGGAGGATGTTGAATTTTTGGCCTCAAGCTTCAAAAGGAGATAGCGCTTTAATTTTTGGACTCTTTGGTGCATTTTTTGATAAGGTGATGAATTCACACGTTATAGACAGCCGGATGAATAAGATTAAAAATCGCATGAAGATGTACTACATCCCACAGCTTTTTTTGAGTTCTCGTGCCTTTGCTATCCGAACAGCCATCAAAATCATCTCTTCTCAGCCTTCCTTGTTGTGGGATGTAAAAATGTACGCCAAGATCGTAAAAACCTATCTGCACAGAAGAGATGCAGCCGTTTGCTTGAGCGTAGAAAGATCCGCAAACCCATGTTCCTAAAATATTTTGAAAAAGAATCATACATTTATTTTATTAATAATATTTTATTGTTTGTTATCGGTCTTTTTTATTTTTTTTATTCCCTGAATTTAAGCAATTTTGCAGAGATTCATGTGGATTTGCCTTTTTTGACTTTTCCGATATTTATAGGAGAAATCCTTCTGGGGTTTTGCCTTGTTTTATGTGCTGTCAAATGGTTGTTCTTATCGCGTCCGAAATTGACAACATGGCATGCCTTCTTAATTTTATACCTTTCCTTTATTCTTATTAAAACCACTTTGGGTTATCGTCAATTTGGCCCTCTTGCTTTTCGACATGCCGCAATGTTCTATTACCCTGTCTTTGCCATAATCACTTACGATATCTTTAAAAGAGAACAAAAATGGTTCTTGTTAAAGCCGCTCGCCATTTCTTTTATTACCGTCAGTATTGGTTTTTTTGAGCTTCGTTTTTATCTATTGCCCTATATCATTTTGGGATTCGCTTTAACTTTAAGTCTTAAAGATAAGAGAATCCGTTACCTTTGCCTTGCGGTTATTTTGATTTCCCTGCCTTACAAAGCTCTTTTTTATGTCTCGAGGACAATCATTATCGCTTGCCTTATTACTGGCGTCTCTTTAGGTATTATGTTCTTTTATGTCTTGCCCGTGAGGAAGATGTACAAATTTCTGATTATTGGTTCTTTTTTCTCTATCTTTACAACCGCACTCTTTACTTTGACTCCACCGCTTGCAAGAGAATCTTTATTGAAGCCTCGACAATTTTTCGAGATAGTTAAAGAAACTGATCAAATGATAAAGGAAAAAGAAGCAACCTATGTTCCTTGGGATATAAAACCTCGGCTCTACAACCCTAACCCTTATTTTAAAGGCCGGCCCAAAATTCTTTCGGTAACTACGCCTGTTCAAGCGGCGGTTCCAGAGCCCTTGGCGGAGACTCCTGCGGTCTCTAGCAGTGGTGAAGGGCAAGAGACGATTTTGGCGCAAGTTCCCGGTCGTGCTTCTGCCGAGGCCGAGGAGAAAGCGGAGTTGCAAGGACCATTAGAGCAGACTAGCAATCTGAGCGAGGCCGTGGTCTTATCCGCTCTTCCTGAGGGCAAAGCGGTTGTTCAACTAACCTCTGCATCAATAATACCATCCTTGGGAACCCTAGCTCTTCTTTCTGTGAAGCGTGAGGAGACAGTGACATTGTTTTTACGGAGGTCAGAAGAGCTGTTGGCGGAGACTCCTGCGGCCTCTAGTAGTGGTGAAGGGGAAGTGACGGTTTTGGCGCAAGCCCCCGGTCGTGCTCCTGCCGAGGCCGAGGAGAAAGCGGAGTTGCAAGGACCATTAGAGCAGACTAGCAATCTGAGCGAGGCCGTGGTCTTATCCGCTCTTCCTGAGGTCCCAGGGGCGGTTTCAGAACCGTTGGTGGAGACTCCTGCGGTCTCTAGCAGTGGTGAAGGGGAAGAGATGATTTTGGAAAAAATCGAAAATGCAATAAGTCTACTGGTACTAGAAAAACTTGAAAGAGTGTCTGCCGCTCAAACATCTGGCCCAAAAGATACACCCATGGCAACTCTATGGGTAGAAAACCAGATGCAGCAAGGCAAAAATCCAGAAGGTGTATACAAATATGGAACGATGCTCTTTCGTTGGTATATCCTTCTCGATATGGTCGAGCAATTAAAGGAAAAAAAGGCCATTCTAGGCTTTCTTTTTGGAAAGCCGTTTCGATCAAAACGCTTAGAAATTACAGCCAATGCTTTTGGCGAGTGGTCTCGGGACGGTTGGATCGCCGCTCATAATTCTTATATTGAGATTATCTACAGAGCCGGATTTATAGGAATAGTCCTTATTCTTTTTTTGTTAGGGAACGTAATCGCCACCACGGGGGTATTTCTTAAAGGCAGATCGATTATTGGGATTTTAATAATTAATATTATGATTTACTGGTTATCCTGCTCTTTTTTTCATATCATCCTCGAGATGCCCTATTTTGCCATTCCTTTCTGGAGTTTATACGGTTTGGTCTTAGCGTATTCTCATCATTGGAAGGACGATGCTGTAATACACAAAGGAGCTCTTTGATGGTTGATGAAAAGCACGTAACCGAGATTGTGCTACAAGTCATCAAAAAGGTTGACCCAGCGTTACTCCGGGGTCAAAATCCGAAAGATATCAATGATATTCCTTTGGTTGGCAATATGGAATCCATGGCTATGCTGACTTTGGTTGTTGGTTTAGAAGATGCTTTAAAAAAAGAATTCGGCAAGGATATTGGTCTATTAGAAATTGAGAGTGATTCAGGCGTGCATCTTCTTAAAACGATTGGCACAATAACTCACTATATTACCCAAACTCTAGAGAAATGAATTCAAAAAATTGTAAAATAAAAAATATTGAATATCATCTTCCCGAACGCGTCGTTACTAATCGCGACTTATTTCGAGAGAACCCTTCTTGGGATCAAGATGAGTTTGTTAAAAAGGCAGGTGTCACATCGCGCCACATTGCTCATGAGGAGGAAACAGCCTTAGATCTTGCCTGTGTTGCCTGTGACAAGATTTTTTCAACTTCTGGTATTTTAAGAAGCGACATTGACGGAATTATCTTTTGCACGCAAAGTCCTGATTATATCCTTCCGCCCAACGCCTCTGTGCTTCATGAACGGTTAGGGTTGAAGGATAACGTCCTTGCCTTTGACATAAATTTGGCTTGTTCGGGCTATCTCTATGGGCTTGCTATTGCCAAGGCATTCTTGAATACTTATGATTTAAAGAATATTCTCCTTGTAACAGCAGATACGTATTCTAAATATATCCATCCTCATGACAAATCTGTGAGATTGCTTTTTGGAGACGGGGCCGCTGTCTCGTTGATACAGCCCGGTGAAGAAGGGATTATTGATATTAAATTAGGGAGTTACGGAAAAGGCTATAGTCACTTTATGATTCCCGCGGGAGGCTGTCGATTGCCAAGAAGTCAAAAAACGAAATTAGAGATTCATGACAAAAGCAATAATATCAGAACATCTGAGCATATTTATATGGAAGGGTATGCGCTTTTATCGCTGACAAGATCAAAGGTGGTAAGAGATGTACAGCAGATTCTAAAAATCAATGCCTTAAGCTGCGAAGATATCAAGCTTTTTATTTTTCATCAAGCCAGCCAATTTGTTTTAGAGACTTTGACAAGTTCGCTAGGGCTTCCCAAGGAAAAAGTTTATAACAACCTCTCAAATATTGGAAATACAGTATCAGCCTCTATTCCGATTACGATCAAAAATGCTTTAAACGAAGATATGATAAAATGCGGTGATAAAATTTTAATCTCGGGGTTTGGTGTTGGCTTTTCGTGGGGCTCGGCGATTTTAGAATGGATGGGATGAGGTTTCGAGTTCAGTGGAAAATATAAAAATAATGCCGGTTGACGATTCGTTAACGGAGAAAATCGCCGGGTTTTCCAAAGCCCTCTATCCTCAGATGAATAATCTCAAGGATTATATTCAATGGTTTTCTCATGATGCGCCTTTTTTAAAGGGCCGCCCAATCCCGGGATTATTGGCGCTAAGCGACGAAAACGAGATCGTAGGTTGCTACATGTTTAATCACCAGGAGTGGTATTTTCAAGGGGGGAAATACGAAGGTTTTATTGGATATGATTTTTTTGTAAAGAAGGATTTTCGAAAAACCGGCACGGGGGCGTTACTTCTGATTCAATCCCTAAGGAAATACAAACCATTTATTGGGCTCGGCATGAGCGCAACCTTGGAGAGGCTCTACACGGTCATGAAGGTAAAAGAGATTGGCAAACTCGAGAAATTTTTGTGGGTCAATAGACCGTTGTCATCCGTAAATCATGGCTTAAAGTATTTATTCACAAGGAACTTCCGCACACAGAAACCTATGAGGCAAGAGATATTTCCTAAGTCCTTGAGTCGAGACGAGGTTTCCTTTAATTTATTGTCGAGATTTCCCGCGGAGTCTTACAAGGAGTATTATGACGATAGTGTCGTCGAATTCTCACGGTCGGCCGAATTTCTTGATTGGCGCTTTTTTAAAAGGAAGAACGGCTACGGATTTTATTATTGCCAAGATGGAGAATATCCTTTGTACTTTGTTGTAAGACCTGTTTCCTTTAAAGGCCTACATCTCCTGCTGATTGTTGATTATAAGATTCCGCTTCATGAGAAAAAATCCTGGCGCCTTATCTTACGGCTTTCAAAGAAAATAGCACGGCAACTGCGATTCGACGGGCTCATAACCGCAAGTTCACATATGGTTTTTGATAACGGTTTAAAGTCGGAAGGGTTTTTTTCAATCGGCAGGCTGGGGGCAATTATTTCAACTTCCGCGAATTCCTTACCTCTCAAGCCTGGCCTTAAAAGTAATATTTATGTGACCATGGGAGATTCTGATATTGATTTAAATTTTGGCGACAAACCATGAATGAACAACTTATCAAATCCATAGGCAAATTGATGAGGATAACTCAAGCGCACCGCTTTCGAGAGTTATCCTCCACAAAAGATAATATAAGAATAATCGTCACTCATCATGTTTTTCAAAAATATCTGAATAATTTTGAATGCATTGTTCAATATTTGATGAATAAACGGGGAATTATTGATCCCGTCGATTTTTTTGCTTTGGATGCACAAGGGCAATGCAAAGGCAAAATGTTGTTAATGACATTCGATGATGGTTTGTTATCCTCTCATCAAGCCGTAAAACAGATTTTGTCAAAGTACAAAATAAAAGCGATTTTTTTTATTCCCACACAAATTTTAGAGTTTCAAAGTGAAGATGAAATGAGAAATTTTGCAGTCCATAATCTTTATTTTAAAAAGCGTAGGGCTGAAAGTTTTTCATGGGAAGAATTTGTGACGATGAATCGAAAACAAGTTCTGGAATTGTATAGGGAAGGACATAGGATTTTCCCGCATACACACACCCATTGTCCATTAAAAGATATCACGGATCCTATGGCGATTGAGCAAGAAATTGTTCGGCCTAAAAAGATTTTAGAAAATCTTTTACAGTCAGAAATAAATGCTTTTGCTTTTCCCGTTGGGACAGAAAGGGTGGTTTCCTCTTATGCGTTTCCCTACATCAAACGAGAATATCAATATTGTTTTTCTAGCTTAGCTGGGATCAATACCGTAAAAACGGACCCTTATTTTTATCATCGCGATTGTATCCATGCCCATTATGATTTGGATCATGTTCATAATATTTTAGAGGGTGTTTATGATCCCTATTATTTATATAAAATGTTTTTATTAAAAAGGGCCATGGGTGATCGTCATGGCGCTTTTGATGGCGGTGGGTTAAAAACATCTTTTAAGAGTTAGCGAGAGTTAAAACCTATGAGAATCCTTATTGCCCATACTCATTATCAGCAGCCCGGTGGGGAGGACGCTGTTGTTAAGACGGAATCCGCACTTCTAAAAAAATTTAACGAAGAGGTTTATCTTTATGCACGCCATAATAAAGAGATAGATTCTTATTCCTTGGGGAAAAAGATAAATTTTTTATTCAGGCTTGACTGGTCAAAACAGTCCTATCTTGAGATAAAAAAAATTATCCGGGCATTTCGCCCCGATGTGGCTCATTTCCATAACATCTTTTTTATGATGACGCCTTCCGTCTACTTTGCCTGCAAAGAGGAAAATATCCCCGTTGTCCAGAGTCAGCACAATTTTCGGCTTATGTGTTCTAATGGATTATTGTTTCGAGACAATCGAGTATGCGAGGAATGTCTTCAAAAATCCTTATGGCAGGGAGTGTATCATCGTTGCTACAAAAATTCAAGACTTGCGACGGCCTTGGTTGTACGCATGCTTCAGAAACACTGGAAAAAGGATACATGGAGAGAAAGGATTGATTTGTATATCGCCTTGACCGAATTTAGTCGCAAAAAACTGGTTTTGGGCGGGATTCCCCAGCACAAGATTGTTGTAAAACCCAATTTTGTTTATCCCGACTCGAAAATCCAAGGGACAGATGGAGGTTATGCCCTGTATGTTGGGAGGCTCAGTACCGAAAAGGGAGTCCATGTTCTTTTGGAGGCTTGGAAATCGATAAAAAACCTTCCATTAAAAATTATAGGTGACGGTCCCCTCGTGGGTTGCCTGAAATCTTATATTGAGTCTCATAGGATCCATCAAGTTGATTTCTTGGGTTATGTCCCAGAAGGTCGATATGAAGAGTGTATGAAAGGAGCGAAAATATTAATCGTCCCATCCGTGTGCTATGAAAATTTTCCTAGGGTTATTGCGGAAGCCTTTAGTTATGGAATACCCGTTGTCGCCAGCCGGCTGGGAAGTATGGAAGAACTCATTCAAGATAAAGCAACAGGTTTGTTATTTCGGGCCGCAGATTCTCATGATTTGCAAGAAAAGATCACCTGGATGTTAGAACACGGGGATGAATTAAAGCAAATGGGCCGCAATGCCCGCAGAGAATACGAAGAAAAATATGCTGCTGGGACGAATTATAAGAATCTAATGGATATTTATCGTAGAGTTATCCTTACGGTAAACTATTCTCCTACGCCTTGAGTCAATAGGAAAGGGTTCTTCGCTCTCAGCCACAGGCTGATCCTCCTCTGGTGAAAATGCTCTTGCGCCTGCCGCAGACAGGTTTTAGCTTTGAAGGAACGATTTCTATGAATCCCCATGGCTTCGCTTTGCCCGCTTGCCTTGCTCGGCAAGGTGGGCGAAGCCGCTGGCCGAGCAATGCGAGGCAGATGAAGCAAAGCGGTAGGGGCGAAGAAGGAAATATACCAGCCATTCCTATTGCTTATGCGCAGTAGAGTAATTTCAGGTAGATTCCATAAATATGATTGTGACTCATAACTCACAGAAAGAAAGTGATAGAGGATCTCTTTTACAGAAAAGATCCGTTATCATTGCCTTTTTGATATGTTTTATATCTTGGATTTATTTATTTTTTTTGACTAAAATGGAAATCAATTTTGATGCTATCGGCTATGAAGATATCGGTTTAACGATTTACAAAAGTGGATGGATTGAATATTTTAGGGGGGGGCCGAGGCGGGAGCCTCTTTACCCTTTTTTGATATCATTATCCATGTATGCAGCGGAAATCTTTAAAGTGCCTTATGCCATACCACAAAAAATCATTCAGATCCTAGCAGTTTTCTTAACTCAAATTCTCACACTTGTGATTTTGAAAAAATTGAAAGTTAAGAACAGCCTTCAACTATTTGCCATCCTTTATCTCGGATTTTCCCCTGCAATTATGAATTCTGCTTTCTCGCTATTTTCTGAGATTGCAACCTATCCCCTTGTTTTGGCCATTATTTTGGCAGCTCATCGCTTATGGATATCAATTCGGATAAAAGGATACAAACAATCTTTGCTGGGGGGGGTTACTCTTGCCTTATTTTTTCTAGCGGCAACTTTTACTAAAGGTGTTTTTCAAGGTGTTTTATATTTTTTTCTCATTCCTTTTATTTTTCTTGGCCTCCATTCCTTATTAACTCATCAAAAAAAGATTTGCATTGCATCTGTCTTTAACCTACTGCTTATTATGATTATTTTTCAATCGTGTTTTATAAGTTTTAAATTGATGAACAAGAAGTATAATGGCTTATTTGAGTTTACGGATCGGTATGGTTTGGCAATTTATGGGAATGCGGCAAAAAGAGCTAAGGAAATGAATCTCAGGGTATTCATGGCCTATTTAGCTTCCGTCCCAGGGGATGGTTTTTGTCGTCGATTTTTTAGCGTTGAGGAGTGCAAATATTATTCGTGGGAATCAGCCGATAAATTATGGGGATATGAACTGCCAAAATTATTAGCAGGAGTGCCATCCGAAAAACAAAATGAAAAAGCCATTTCGTTGGCTAAAGATAAAATTGCAAAGAATCCCTTGCAGCATTTTGTATTAAGTATGATAGAAGGCATGAAAATCTTTTTTTGGGAATCTACTCAACTCGGCAATGTGACATATCCGAATTGGTTAAGAACATGTTATGATTTCCCTGTCTTTAAGAATGGATTACGACTCATTATTTCGTTACTAACGATTTATTCATTTTTATTTTTGCTTTATTATCTCTTTCAAAATAAAACAAAATTATTTCAACCGCCTTCGGCAAATGAGCCTGATTGCCAACTTTGTTTTTTTATAGTTTTGATGGTATCAAGCTTTACAGCACTTTACGCCTTTCTTCATATTCTTACTCGATTTGCATTACCCCTTGCGCCACTTTTTATTATTTGCATTGCTTTCTGTCTAAACAATCAACATTTTTTCTGCGAAAGATTCCGAAATCATTCCATACTTCTAAAAGCTGATATTGTAAAGCGAACTCATCTGGGATAATGATATCAGAAGCGTCCAGCAAATGCTCTGACCCCTTCTTTATATACGTAATAATAAAATCAGGTGGATTATGATTCAAGTTTTGTCGCATTTTCACTTGTAGAGAAGGGGCCTTTACGATGAGGGGGGTAGTGAATAGGAAAAAGACGCCTTTATAGCTGTCTCTTCCGGCGAGAGCATAAATAATGGAGTGATCACCTAAAATGAGAAGAGTTTTTTCACGAGGGATATTTGATTTGATGTATTCAACAATGTGATCGACCTTTTCTCCATCCTCCTTACCAAAGAGCCAGCCATCCAGCGGCTCAGATTTGAGTTTATAACTCCCTATCTGCTTTGCGCTCTTTATCCAAATGCCACGTTCTATACCATATTGAATGGAACGGAAGGAAAAATAAAAACATAGCAAAATAAGCAAGATGACAGATAAACGATCTGTTAAATTTTTCCGAGCTCTTTGAGTAGTCACCTTATGAAGCAGAATGAACGCAAAAGTCATCACAAACCCGCGTAAAAGTGTGTTGGCCGAACCCAGCGATCCTGATTTTATTGAAAATACGGCAATGCCAACGAGTAGCAGAAAGAGCAATAAATAGTGGGAAAGATTTTTCATCTGCCTCCAAGCATTAAGCATCACAATCGTGCCGATCAGAATATAGGATTTGGGCAAGTCTGGTACAGCAAAAAAGTTTTCCAACCGGTCCGTCAGTTTCAATGCGTAGATAAAAATCGCTTGCTGAAGATATTCTTCAGAATGAGGCATGAGAATCAGTGAAATTATGGCTGATAGTAGAATGCCCGCTCCATAATATAAAACTACCTTTAGCCGTTTAATAATTACAATCCAATATATAAAGAAGGCAACTGCATAGGCAACTCCGATATTGGTTTTGCTTAAGAACGCAAGGATTGTTAAACAGCCGGTAAGAAAGCTAATCAAAGGCCAATGGTGGGATTTCTGCTCAGCGATATTGTATGCAATAATTAAGATGGCAAATATCCCCCACAGATGGGCTGTATGGTCGTACCAGGGAAAAGAGGCGGGTATATAAAATGAAGCGCTCGTCAAAAAGGTCACAAGGATTGTTAAAAAGATAGGTAAAATTCTCCATGCCATGAAGAAGTTTATAATAATGACAACGGAACTTACCAAAATGATATGTATTAAAATTGCAGATTTCCCAAATCCGAATAGCTGAAAAAAACCGGCTGTAAGATAAAGATGAATTGGGCCTGAATGATAAAAGAAATCGCGATAGGGATGTTGGCCTCGAAAGACCCGATAACCAGCGTCAAGGAATGCCCCCATATCAGACATATTGAAACAGCGAAAAAGGTTATAATTCAGCATGAAAGCATTAAATATCAAAATCAAAATAAGGGAAGTCAGGCCCAGGAGGGCCACATAACGAGGTTTGGTAGTCATGCCTTGCGGAGATTATCAGCCACGAGGAGCTTCGGGAGAATTCAAGGGGTGCTGGCGTGAATTATGAAAAGGGTCTTTGAAGCTAAAACCCCTCAAGAATTTAACAATATAAATAAAGACAATAAGGCCAACCGTTAAAGGCATAATGATGAGGGCACCGAGAATGGCCCATAGATTCGCGAAAAACCTCTTCATAAATTATATAGGATTAAATAACGAAGGGGTTGGCGTATTTAACAAATTGTGAGGTCGCTTTTATAAAACAGCTCGTGTCGTACACGACGCACTAGGGCCAAATCCGGCGCAAAGCGGTACATCTTATTCTCTAATTTATGGCGATAGTAGCGGCTCACCGGTTTAGCGGCTGCTGTGGCCAAGGCCCTTAAGGGCTTATTGCGTAAACTACCCATGACATTTTCGAGGGCATTTGCTAGAATACTCATATAAGAAATATTGCCAAGATAGTAACGGCCTTTTTTATCAAACCACGGATTTTTCTTTCCATCAATATCATAATCATCGAAGATCCAATCCGCCCACTCTTCCAGCGATTGCGGTGGTTGCAAACCGTGTTTTAGGGATAAACGAAAATCGGGTGTCCCTGGAAGCGGCGTATAGACGGCCATCGTCTCAAGCTGGGCCATGGGATTTTCCCGTTTAAGACGAAAACCTAGCTCGATGGTTTTATTGATATCGTCAAATGTTTCCGTAGGATAACCGATCATGAGACCAAAAACGGGAATAATGCCATGTTTTTTGCATCTTTGATTGGCTGCTAGGGTTTGCTCAACGGTAATGCCTTTTTGCATTAGGTCTAAGATACGCTGGGAACCCGACTCGGCACCGAATTTAAGCGTATAAGCGCCGGAACGCTTTAAGACATCAATGTCATAATCCGAAGCCTTCATAAAGACATCACACCGCGTTCCAGAGGTATAAAAACAAATATTCAGTTTTCTTTCTATAAAACCTTCACAAATAGCCGTTGCCCGCTTTCGGTTGATATAAAATTCATCATCCCTTAGCCAGATGCCGTTTAGCTTAAAACGTTTGACTTGGTCTTCAATCATATCCAGGCTTTTATCGACAGATATAGCCCGCCATTTGCGTTCTCGGATTTCAGCACTACTGCAAAAACCACAGTTAAAAGGACAGCCTCGGCTAGTCTGACCTACATCCAATACCCTTGAGCTCTCTTTAAGATACATATCGCGGTGGATATAGTTCTCTGGATTAATAAGCTCCCAGGGCGTTGGCAGGAGCGTTTCTATATCGAGAAGTGGCCTCAGCGGAGTCTTGACGATTTGACCGCCATCCTTATACAAAATGCCTTTGATTGTGTTTAAACTCTGTTTATGATCGAGCGCCTGAATAATTTCTAATAATGTGTGATCTCCCTCACCAACGACAACAATATCAACTTTATCATTGGCTAATGTCTGTTCCGGCGTAACCGAAGGGTGACACCCGCCCCAAATGATCGGGATTTTGCCATCGGTTAAATCTCTGACCATTTGGGCCAAGGTTAAGGCATTATGAATCTGCGTACCAGTCATTGCCGATATGGCAACGCAGATGGTATCGCTGGAGATAAGATCTTGGAGGTCTTCTAAGGTAATGATCTGGGTTCGCTGATCGAGCAGCCTAACTTTGTACCCCGCTTTAAGAATAGGGGCCGCGACTGTAAGAAGGGCATGAGGCGGTGCAACGGTAGAACCGATATCCATTCCCGTTTTGGGATAAAGCAGAATCATATGGGGTTTCGTCTCTCTTTTCATAATCATCTTGAGTTTGGCAAATTTTCGAATTTGTCGTCGGAAAAGTCTCTCGGATCGCA
>CAZUJQ010000004.1:0-55327 GCA_964620805.1 uncultured Planctomycetales bacterium
CCCAAACCCCCTGTGGTTGTATCGGAATTTCATCTTTGAAATTCCGATACAATGAGAATATAACGGGTTTTTTCATCGGGGCAAAAAAGAATCTGGTGAGTTTGGATTAAAGATGGGCCCTGATCTTGCCGGCGATTGTGGCCAGCTCGTCTTTGCCGGCTGGTTTGGCCTTGGCAAAGCTTAAGTCAAAAACCGTGTTGATCGGGACCAGATGGATGTGCGCATGGGGCACCTCCAAACCGGCGACCAGAATGCCGACCCTTTTACAGGGGACCGCTTTTCGGATGGCCCCGGCGATCTTTCCGGCAAAACGCATCAGCCCTCCCACAAGCTGCTCATCCAGATCAAAGATGCTGTCGATCTCTTCTTTAGGGACAACCAGCGTGTGGCCGGGATTGATCGGCCGGATGTCCAGGAAGGCAAAATATCGTTCGTCTTCTAAAATCTTATGGCAGGGGACTTCTCCTTTGATGATTCGGGTAAAAAGCGTTGCCATGGAAGTTCCTCCTTGAAGTGGTGACCTAGTTCTTTTCTAATAAAACTCAAACTCCCAACGACAATTTATGAAGTTTGAGGGACTCATGGCCTGCAATCAAGCCAAAATGGCGATCCCTGTGAAGAAGGTCACACCCATATACAATCGCAGAAGCAGCAATCACCAGATCCGGCAGAGGAACGATTCTCCCTTTGCATTTCAGGATAAAACCCAGGGATCTAACCTTATCCCAAACTTTTTTTGTTAAGGATAAATCGGGAAGGGCAGCCAAATCCTCTTCAAGCTCTTGGTAGTGTTTCTGGTCTTTTGCGCCAATCAGCAATTCGCTTTTTATGATTTCGTTGATCACAACACGATCTTCCGAAAGCAATTGGGATACCGCCTCTGAAGCCGCATCCTCATCACGATGCATAAATATAATCCACATAGAAGTATCAACAAGAATCAGAGGACTATTCAAAGGCCCTCCACTTTTCCAACTCGGGAATTGTCCAAGTGATGGCCTCGGAACCCCGTTTGGATCTCAGACGTTCAAGGTGAGCGCCACGGATAAGGAGTTCCAGCCCTCTCTCAAGTGTTTCTCGTTTTGTTTTAGTGTGAGAAACCTTCATGGCCTCTTTAAGAAGCTTATCATTCAAATCAACGGTCGTACGCATCCTCTTCACCTCCCTGCTGCATAAAATAACATAGACTTTTATGCATGTCAATCACCGCCTCCCATCTCAAAAAAGGCATGAAGAAGACGTCATCTTAAGCCTTTCCGGGCAAACACCCCGACACCCTCCCCCACCAAAAAGACCGCCAGCACAATGAGCATCAAACCCGTGATCCCGATGGGATCGGCTGCAATCTGACCTTTGAGCAATATCTGCCCAAGCCACGGCCGGATCACAAAAAAAAGCGACACGACCGCCACCAGCATCATAAAGATCGAGGGGTAAAGGGCGATGGTGAATTTTCTTTTGTTTCTAAAGAGCCACAGGCTAAGGCCAAACAAAACCAGCGCGGCCAGAAGCTGATTACTGGATCCAAAGACCGTCCAGAAGATCTTCCAGCTGGGAATGACGTCTCCGTTCTGGTCGATATGAGGATGAGTCAGAAAAATGACCGGCAGAATCAACGTCATGGCGCTCGCTACATAAGGGCTGAAACGGCCGCGCCAGCCGGTTAACTCCTGAAAAATATACCGGCCCAAGCGGGTGGCGACATCCAGGGTGTCATAGACAAACGTGGCAAAGGCCAGCAGCGCAAAATTCAACGCAAACCCCTGAGGGATGCCCAGGGCATTTAAGAAAGCGGCAATCCCGTTGGCGTAAATCTGATTGGGGTCTTTTAAGGCGGTCGATTGGGTCGAGTTGAGAATCATCAGCGTTGCCAGCGCCATGACCGCCACAAAACACTCCAAAAGCATCCCACCGTAGCCCACGGCCTTGGCATCGGTTTCTTTGGAAAGCTGCTTAGAGCTTGTTCCAGAAGAGATCAGACAATGAAATCCCGAACACGCCCCGCACGCCACCGTCGTAAACAAAAGCGGCAGCAACGGCAGCCCCTGCGGGTTCGACCAGCTCACAAAGGCCGGATATTGGATCACAAAATGGTTCTGGAAGCTTCCGATGAAAACGCCGACAAAACTTAAGCCCGCGGTGAAGGCCAAGAAAAAGCCGCCGAGATATCCCCGTGGCTGTAATAAAAGCCAGACCGGAATGACCGCGGCCACAAAGCAATAGACCAAAAGGCCCATATTCCACATCGTGCGCACGTCCCAGCCGAACAAAGCCGGCATTTTTAAAGGAAAGATCGGCCCTAAATAAATACATACAAAAACCAGCGGCATAAAAATCAGCGTGGAGGAAAGAAGCGAAAGCCTCCCTCTCTTAACCGTCAAACCCATAACGACCGCCAATAAAAGATATAACATGGAAGAAGACGCAACCCCGGCTCCGTTGTCATGATCGCTGAAGGTGGTAGCGGTGATGTCCGCGAAGGCGGTGATGATGTAGATCAGGGAAAACCACAAAAAGAGCAAGAACAAGATAAAGGCCCGGCGGCCCATGTTGTCCCGAATGACTTCCGCAATGGACTTCCCCTGCTGCCGGACCGAGGCGACCAAGGTCACCATGTCATGAACACCACCGATGAAGATTCCCCCTAAGACAATCCATAAAACCGTCGGACCCCAGCCAAACCACATCCCGGCCAAGATAGGCCCGACAATCGGCCCGGCCGCGGCGATCGCAGAGAGGTGCTGGCCCAAAAGGTAAAATTTTCCGGCGGGAACAAAATCCAAGTTGTTACGAAACGTATGCGCGGGAGTGAGCGCGTTTTTATCGAGGGACAGCCAGCGGCTCAGACGCCTTCCGTAAAAAACATAGCCCAGGACCAAAAGGATAATGGACAAAATAATCGCCAGCAGAAGATTCATAGGGTTATCAATATATCATGACTTGGAGGAAAAAGAAATATTATCGTTTTGGAGGGGCGTCTTGAGGGGGCAGGCTAGCCCGATGAAATCATCGGGCTAGCCTGCCCTTGTCTCTTGCCTTGTCTTTTGCCCATTTTCTCTTTATTCCTGTCCGGGTGTATGCTATAAAGTAATGCCATGGAAACCACCCCCATGCTCAGACAATACCAGGACATCAAGGCCAAACATCCCCAGTCCATCTTGTTTTTCCGGCTGGGAGATTTCTACGAGATGTTTTATGACGATGCCAAGGTCGGCTCCAACATCCTGGATCTGGTTCTAACCTCCCGCACGAACGGCAATTCCTCCCAGGTGCCCATGTGCGGGATTCCCATTCACGCATCCGACCCTTATGTTTCTAAATTGATCAAGGCGGGCTTTAAAGTCGCCATCTGCGAACAGCTGGAAGACCCCTCCCAGGCCAAGGGGATTGTCCGGCGCGACGTGGTGCGCACCATCACCTCCGGCACTTTTCTCGATGAATCCAGCGGTGATAGCCGGCATCTTTTGTCCTTGAGTTTCCAGAGCCCCTCGTGGGGAGTGGCGTTCACGGAACCCACCAGCGGCACCCTTCAGGCCAATCAGTACGGGGATATCAAGAAAGCCGTTGAAGTCATTGCGAAACTCAGCATCTGTGAATGCATCTTTCCGCAAACCCACCAGGAGCGTATCCCCGAGATCTTCCGCCATCCCCTTCTGCGGATGAAAAATACGATCTTTAGCCCGTACCATGACTGGTGCTTTAATCCGGAGATGGCCCGAAAATCTCTGTGTACCCATTTTGGGGTGCATAATCTCAAGGGCTTCGGTATCGAAGAAATGCCCGTGGCGCAGGCCAGCTGCGGGGCCCTTCTGGAATATCTGCGGGAGATGAACAAACAGCCGCTCCGTCACATCGATAAGATTTCGCTCTATGCCGATCAAGATTATGTTTTTATTTCTCCGGCGGCCTGCCACGGCCTCGAACTCGAGGATCTTTTCCAACATATCGATTTGACCCTCAGCGCATTGGGAAAAAGGAGGCTGCGCCATTGGCTGTACCATCCCTTAAAGGATCTCCCCGCGATTGAAGAAAGACAGACAGCGATAACGCTGTTAAAGGACCATTCCTCAGGCCGCGAGGAGATCGAGCGGCTCCTGCGCCATTTTCCCGACCTGGAACGGAACCTCTCGCGTCTAAGCTGCGGATATCTGTCGGTCAAGGACATCCTGGCAGTGCGCCAGGGGCTGGTGAGGCTGCCCCCTTTAAGAAAGGCCTTGGAAACCTTTTCCAGCGGATCTTCCTTGTTTTCTTTGGAGGACATTCCGTCTCTGCGAACACTTTTAGAAAAAGCAATAAATCCCGACATCCCATTGGCGCAAGCCGAAGGCAAGATCATTCAAAAAGGCTACAATGCTGAGCTCGATTCCCTGCGGGAAATCCAGGAGAATGGCCGGCAATGGTTAAAGAACCTGCAGGCTGAGGAGATCCGGCGCAGCGGAATCAACTCTCTTAAGGTCGGATTCAATCAGGTCTTCGGATATTACATCGAGGTCACCAAACCCAACTTGCCCCTTGTTCCCGCGGATTATATCCGCAAACAGACCCTCGTCAACGCTGAGCGTTTCATCACCCCAGCCTTAAAAGAGTTCGAGGAGAAGATCCTGACGGCCGAAGAAAAAATCCTAAGAATCGAAAACAAGATCCTCCAGCAGTTAAAACAAGAGATCTTGAATCACTCCGAGGCCTTGCATGAGTTTGCCCTAAGGGTCAGTGTCGTGGATGCTTTGTATGCCTTAAGCGGCTTGGCGTTATCCTCTCAATACATCCTGCCGGAGCTAACCGACGATTTCCTAATTGAGATCAAAGACGGACGCCACCCGCTTGTGGAAAAGGCGTGTAACGGATCCTTTGTAGCCAACGACACCCTTTTGGACTGCGCGGAGAATCATCTGATCATTTTAACCGGGCCCAACATGGCCGGCAAATCCACCTACATCCGTCAGGTGGCGCTTTTAGTCATCCTGGCGCAGATGGGCAGCTATATCCCGGCCGCCTCGGCCCGGATCGGCATCGTGGATAAAATCTTTACCCGGATCGGCGCCCACGACGAAATCACGAAGGGTCAGAGCACCTTCATGGTGGAGATGAATGAGACCGCCGATATCTTGAACAACCTCTCGGGCCGCAGCCTGGTCATTCTGGATGAAATCGGCCGCGGCACCTCAACTTACGATGGCCTAAGCTTGGCTTGGGCCTTGGCCGAGCATCTGCAAAAACAAAAGGTCAGGACTCTCTTTGCCACTCACTTTCACGAATTGACCGCCTTGGCCCAGCAATACACGGGCGTCAAAAATTACAACGTGGCGGTCAAGGAATGGAAAGAGGAAATCGTCTTCCTGCATAAAATCGTGCCGGGCACAACCGATGACAGCTACGGCATTTACGTGGCGAAGCTGGCCGGGATCCCCTCAGAGGTGATTTCCCGTTCGCGGCAGATCTTAACCCAACTGGAGCTCCAGAGCGATTTCAAGGAAAAGATCCGGCTCACGCCTTCTAAGGAAAGCCAACTGTCGCTTTCCCTTTCTACGGTTCGATCCGATCCGCTCCTTGAAAAAATCAAGTCCGTGATCCAGGCCATGGATATCAATACTCTGACGCCGCTTCAGGCCCTGAATAAAATGCAGGAGATGAAGGGGATGGTTGAAGCAGACAAGAAATAAAGCGGGCATTGGTCACCAAGTCACCCAGTCACAAAGTCACAGGTCACACGTGTGACATTGTGACTGGTGACCTTGTGACCCTTCCAATAAGGACGAGCATGAGCAAAGTCCACTTATTAACCCCCGAGCTCATCGCCAAGATCGCGGCCGGCGAGACGATTGAACGGCCGGCCTCGGTCGTCAAGGAGCTTGTGGAGAATTCTCTGGATGCCGGCGCCGATTCCCTGGAACTCCACGTCAAAGATGCCGGCAAAACCCTGATTCGCCTGAAGGACAACGGCAGCGGCATAGACCCCGAGGATTTGGGAAAAATCTTCCAGCGCCACACAACTAGCAAGATCCAGAATCTCGATGATCTTTGGGCTATCCAGTCTCTGGGATTCCGCGGCGAGGCCTTATACAGCATTGCCGCGGTCTCAGATGTCACCTTCAGGAGCCGGACCCCAAATCAACCCACCGGCTGGGAAGTGCATCTGCGCGGGGGGAAGAAATTGGATTTAAAACCCGTAGCTATGAATAGCGGCACCGAGATTGAGATCAGAGAACTCTTCTTCAACACCCCGGGCCGCAAAAAATTCCTCAAGACCAACGCAACCGAGCTCAACCAGATCCTCAACCTCTTTTTGCCCTACACGCTGATCCATTTTCAGCGGCGCTTTCTTTTTTCCCATCAGGACAAGGACCTCTTGGACCTAAGGCCCGCAAAGGGTCTGCGGCCAAGAGTCGTCTCTTCTCTAAATCTTGAAGAGAAGCATTTGATCGAGGGTGAGGAGGATTTTCCAGGAGAGGGAATTTCGCTTGGCCTCATTCTCGGGGACATCAATATCCAACGGCCCCGCCGGGATCTTCAGTTTATCTTTGTCAACGGCCGGCCGGTTCAAAACCGCAATCTGGCTTTTCATATAAACCAGGCCTATCGGCTGATCTTTCCCGAGGGCGTGTATCCGTTTTTCGCTTTATTGATGCAGGTGCCTCCTCAAGAGGTGGATGTCAACATCCATCCGACCAAACGGGAGGTGAAAATCAAAGACGAACAGCGCGTGGCGATGGTTGTGCGCTCCCTCGTCCAAAAGGCCTTGATGGACCAAGGGAAATCCAAACAGTTCCTATCAACATTCCAAGCCCACCCGCAAGCAGATAATCCGCCCTGGCCCGCAAATGCCGGCACTTGGGGCGGGCAATCCGAAATCCGCAATCCGAAATTCCTCGCTTCTCCTTCCCCTCAATACGCCGATCAGCACTTCGCCTTTCAGCCCACACCGATGGCGCCAGCGGAATCTCAAAGTCCGGGAACGGCGCAGAATGAAAGCCTTCAAAACAAGCTTTCCTTAAGCCGCTACATCGGCTCCTTCCTGAAGAAATATCTTTTGTTTGAGACCGGCACCTCCCTTTTTGTCGTGGATCAGCACGCGGCCCAGGAACGCATCATGTATGAGGCTTTTCGCCGGCAGATTGAACGCAGCCGCATAGAGGTCCAGCAGCTTTTAACGCCGATTGTGCTAAGACTCTCTATTCCCGATATGCTCGCCTGGCAAGAGGCCCAAGAAAAGCTTAAAACAATCGGGCTGGAGACAACCCAATGGGACAAGGAATCCATTGCGCTTCATACCCATCCGCAGCTTATTAAAAATCCTGAGTTAACGATCCGAGATCTCCTGGCGGGAGGAGACGTGGCCTCCTTTGACCATGACTCAATCGCCCGCCGCGCCTGCCGCGCCTCGGTCATGGCAGGGGATTCCCTCTCCCAAGAACAGGCGGAATATCAGAGGGATACTCTCATCCGCTGTGACGATCCCTTTACCTGCCCCCATGGCCGCCCCACGGTCATTGAGATGTCGGAGGGATTTTTGGATAAACAGTTTTTGAGGACGTAATTCTTCTCTCAGGTATAGTTATAGAGGGAGAATGCTGGGGACGTTGCTACATACAAGGGAATGAATGTGGTAACATTATTCCAGAAAGGATGGATCCATGACAAAACAAGCTTTGGTTAAAGAAGTAGTTGAGGAGCTTCATACGCTGCCCACGCCGCAGTTGCGGGAGCTGCGCTCCTATGTGTATTTCCTTAAAACGCTCAAAACAATTGATCCAACTCAACTCTATTTTTGGACGAAACAATGGCAAGCATGGGAGCACGAAGCCGAAGAGGATAAACAGGCAGGCCGCATTGTGGGTGATGGAACACTACGAGGATTGTTGAAGGAACTTAAGCGCTCATGAAAATCTTAGCTTATGAACGCTTTCACAAATCTTACCGACACCTTCCCACCACAATCCAACAAAAAGTTGATAAGCAACTAAAGACCAAAAACCTCAAAGAGCTCTTTAAAAAATTAGACAGCTGATGCATATAGAAGCGACTCCCACGTTCATCCGACTTTACAAAAGACTCCCGTCAGATATTAAGGAAAGATCCCAAAAGGCCTTGGAACTTCTTCAGACTAACCCTGCCCATCCTTCTTTAGGTCATAAGAAGATGGCAGGACAAGAAGACATCTAAACCAAATCTTTCAGGAAAACGACGGCAGGAGCAACGCGAATACCTTCGGGGGAAAGATAATCCTTGGTCCCTGTGCAGGAAATCTGCCAGGCCGCGCATCCGGGGAAACGGAGTTTGAGATATCTTAAGGGTTGGATGATCTGGGCATCCGCCCATTTGCACTCAATCAAAAGAATGGGTTTTCTGTCCTCCAGAACCACGAAATCCACCTCCCTGCCGTCCACATCCCGGAAGTAACGCAACTCCAAATCCCTCGCCTTGGAGTCAACTTCATAGTGGATCCATTTCAAAAGGTGGCAGGCCACCAGATTTTCAAACCGCACCGCCATGTCAGGAACCAGCGACCAATCCAAATGATAATGCTTTTGCTCTTTTTTGACAGCCCTGATTTTGGGTGAGCCGAAAGGAGAAATTCGAAAAACGGCATAGAGCCGTTCGAGGATTTCAATCCAATGCCTCAAGGTCTTGTGACTGACTTGAAGATCTTCCCGCAAAGCGTTTATGGACAGAGGGCTCCCCACCACATCTGGCAGCCTTAACATGAGAAGCTCAAGGCGTCCCAGGTCTTGGACGCGCTCCAGACTCATCAGGTCTTCCCGGACCAGCCGGCTCCTGTATTCCCTAGACCAGCGCTTGGCCTCGGTCTCTGATCCGCTCAAAAAAGGTTCTGGAAAACCGCCCAGCCGTAAGAGGTTCGTTAGATCTCCATTCCGTTGGATTTTCAATTCCGCCACTGATAAAGGATGCAACCGTAAATAATGATAGCGACCCTGTAACGAGTCACCCCCGAAGCGATAAAAATCCAGACGGGCACTTCCGGTGACCAGAATCCGCCGGCGCCCCGCATCGCGATCATAGAGTCCTTTAAGATAGTTGCGCCATGCTCGGTATTTATGGATTTCATCAAAGACCAAAAGCGGCACATTCGGGATCTCCCCTTTAAGGATCTTCTCTCGATCTTCAGGGATGTCCCAGTTGAAGTACCCTTCGGTATTGGAAAGAATCTGCCTGGCGAGGGTGGTTTTGCCTACCTGCCGCGGCCCACCTACGAACACCATCTTCTTCGCCAAATCCTTCTGCACTTGAGCCAGGAGGTATCGGATCATGGCATAAGGATACTATTTTTTTCTCCTATCGTCAAAATAAATTGCGAGTTTTTTTGACAGAAGGTTAATTTATACGCGCTATGGACCCCCTCTCAAAAAGCGCTACGGCTGTTAAGCCAGGAGACTCAACTTTTCATAGAAAAGGATTCCGCATCCTCAACCCTGAAAAAACCTGATCATGTTTTAAATCTTCAGAGTAGATGATCTTACAGCCTCCTTCTAAGGCTCCGGCAATAATCAGGGAGTCATAAAAAGAAAAACCTGATTCAGCTTGAATTGTTAAGGCCTGCTGATAAAGATCAATACTGGGATAAACGTCCCAAAGAGGATAAAGAACTTGCTCTAGATAGCGCCGGCAATCTGTCACGGATAAAGGCGTCAAAAACTTGCGCGTGGCCACATTCAGAAATTCTTGAATAACCTGGTAACTAATAATCCCCTTATGATCTGACAGGGCTTCATCAATAATTTCCTGAGCTCTTTTCTGCTTAAGCCTAGATTGGGCGTCAAAGCTATAAACCAAAATGTTCGTATCAATAAAATATTTATCGCTCATTGAGTTCCTCTCGTGAAAATTTTCTGCCAGCATGGGCATATCTCAGGTTTTTCATCAAATTCCGATAATCCGCGGAAGGATCCTCCTGATGGACATATCGCCTTAACCATTCGCGGAATACCACGTTTAACGATTTCTTTTCTCGCATGGCCTTTTCCCGCGCCTTTTCTAACAAGGAATCTTCAGCATTAAAAGTGATGTTTTTAATCATACCCCCTCCCCTCATATTCACACAAATAAAGTGTACACACTATCTTCGTGTTTGTCAATAGCCCTGCCGGTCTTTATCGGCCATGCTTTCCTCCGGCACAGACAAATTCAGCAGAACCGGCCCCGGGACTGGAGCTTCATACAGGATGACCGGCACGATCCCGCGGATCTGGATATTTCCCAGCGGTTGCTATTGAATCGGCAAAACCACACCTCTTCCATCCCGTTTAAACTGCAGGATTCAAAAGAGCAATTCGCCAGTTTTCTGGCGAATTGCTCATAAATTCATATTTTGACAAAATATGATTTTATGCTATCCTTAATCTTGACGGAGGTGGTGGTTATGCTTAGAAAAATCGGACAAAATTATCAGATTGCTCTGCCTAAAGAGATCGTGGAAAGACTCCATCTTAAGGCCAACGACTACATCGACATCAAAATCGAAGAAAACAAGGTGGTCATAGAACCCCAGATGGTCATCCCTAAAGACCAGGCTTATTTTTATACTCCCGCATGGCAGGATGATGAAAAAAAAGCCACAGAAGATATTGAGAAAGGCCGTGTCACCAAGACCAAAAACCTCAAAGAGCTCTTTAAAAAATTAGACAGCTGATGCATATAGAAGCGACTCCCACGTTCATCCGACTTTACAAAAGACTCCCGTCAGATATTAAGGAAAGGTCCCAAAAGGCCTTGGAACTTCTTCAGACCAACCCTGCCCATCCCTCTTTAGGTCATAAAAAGATGGTAGGGCAAAAAACCATCTATGAAATTCGCGTTTCCCAAAACTATCGGATCACCTATCAGAGAATTGGAGACACAGCCTATCTAAGGAAAATCGGCACACATGATCTTTTGAAGAATCCCTAATTTCCCGACAGCCAGCCCGATAAAGAAGGCACATTCACCGGCCCTTCGTAGAGAATGACCGGCACAATCCCGCGGATTTCTGATGACTCTCAATCCAGAATGTATTTTGCCTGGCCGGGCTGCAAGGTATTCAGTTGTTCGAGTAGCTGGGGAAGATGTGGGCGCAGATCTTCTAATTTATTGGAAGGAGAACAAATGATCAAAACGGCGAGATGGTATTGGATGAGTTTTTGCTGGCAATAAATCTCTCCTTCGCCTCTTCCAGAAAGTCGATGACCTGTTGCCGGGAGACGGTCCTGATAAGGTCGGCCCCTGGACCGGTGCTTCATAGAAAATGACCGGCACGATCTCCCGAATTTGAATGTTCTGAAGCGGCTGCTGGGGAAGCGGCAGGACAACATCTAATCATTGTCCTTGAATCGAAAATTAGAGTATGTTGTATAATTCCCTTTCCAGAAGTAGAACCCATGGGTGCCTGAATAGACGGCCACCAGCGATTAAAATTATGGCTATTACTTTTTGCCTGAAAATACTTCTTAGGATCGGATAGCCATAAAACTTGAGTTTGGCACTTTTTCGGGCTTTTGGGCCGTATTTTCAGGTAGTTCTCGTCGAGAAAGCAATTTTGTGGTATCGAAAACCTGTTTTTGCGATCCGAGAGACTTTTCCGACGACAAATTCGAAAATTTGCCAAACTCAAGCATAAAAGTGAGGAACTCTGTTGATAGGGTTGGGTTGTGGATGATTCTCCCCGGGTCAGCCCTCCATACCCTAAAGGCAAAGGAACTGGCATCAACTCAATATGAATAATCAAAGGAAGTATCCCTTCAATGTTCATATTTCCAAGGGGCTGTTGGGAAAGTGGCAGGGGAATCCCCTTCTCATCTCTTTTGATTTGGGGATCAAGTATACTTAAATCAATACCACCGACATTGCCTTGACCCAATGGCGATCCAGCCACAGTGATTTCTGGAGAAGTTTCTCTCTGATCCTGAGGAGTTCCCCCTGGCATTAAAACATTGGCCTGCCTTGATTCCGGTTCTATCTCTAACTGACCTCTTCGCCTTCTCCTTTCTTCTAAAGCCCTGAGACCATTTCTGGCCTCGGTTTGAACATACCATGCATACGATGGATCGCGGCTGACGCTTTCCAGAAACCGCTTTGCCTCATCATATTTCTCCGGAGGAGCCACGACTCCTATTAAAAACGCTGCCCACTTTAACGGATCCGGCGGGACCGATTGATCTATAACGATCTTTCGCAGCACCGGATAAGCCGCTGGTCCCATATTCACAACGGCTCGGAAGGCAGAACTTCCCTTGGCCGCTGTTGGATCTGCAATATTCAAGTTTCGAAGATTGGTACGCACTTGCCGTTCAATTTGGGGATCAATCGTTTGTGCCATCACTATTTCGTTTGTTCTTGATTCCAACCCAAATGGTTGAAATATCGGCAGGAGAACTC
The DNA here is from genome assembly GCA_964620805.1 of uncultured Planctomycetales bacterium. Lineage (GTDB taxonomy): Bacteria > Omnitrophota > Gorgyraeia > Zapsychrales > JAHFFX01 > CAZUJQ01. Next base: position 12,367 of record CAZUJQ010000004.1, read on the forward strand.
TAATCCCCAAAAGGATGGCGACCATTGCCGGAGAAAACCATGCTTGCAAAGAAGTTTCTTCGGATGTGTCTGGCTCTGCTGTGGATCTTACTCCTATGCCATCCTGAAAGCTTTCAATGGATGCCTAGGCCATAATTAGATCGGCATCAGGCCCCACTTCCAAGCCCACCCACTCTACCACAACAACATTTCCCACAGGCTCTTCGGCTCGTCGTTTTACTTCCGGATTCTGTCTTTCGGGAAGGAAAGTTTCAGCTACCTGTTCTATTCTTTTCCCATCATAACCTCCTGAAAAATATTTCCGGGGACTTTTCTTTTGGGTGACCGGATCCTTATCTTCCTTACTTGAGTTTGGCAAATTTTCGAATTTGTCGTCGGAAAAGTCTCTCGGATCGCAAAAACAGGTTTTCGATACCACAAAATTGCTTTCTCGACGAGAACTACCTGAAAATACGGCCCAAAAGCCCGAAAAAGTGCCAAACTCAAGATGTTATTTCCGTTGATAAGCTGCCATCCCTTCCTCCGTCAGTGGCCGGACAGAACCGACCACGACCGCGCCAACGGCATCGCCGGCAGCTATAAACCTCCTTTCTTCTGATAGATCATCCTCTGGATAGTCCTCAGAGACTATGGGTTGAGCTGAGGCAATGACAACCGCACCGAGCTGATGGGAGTTGATTTTAGTGTCATACCTGCGAGCCCCGCCTGCCTCTTTAGGAACGGATTGGCGGGCAGGGACCGAAGGGAGCGAAGCAATCTTATTATCGATAAAAAAGATTGCTTCGTCGCCCCCGCTGATTCGTTTTACATTCGCAAATCGAATCAAAACGGTGGTGACTCCTCGCAATGACACAGACATTCGTTGCCAAACGCCAAGTAACTTTAAAAGCAGTCTCCAGTATAAATAATAAACACTGAGCAGCCATTCCAGTAAACCCTTAAGCCAGTTTAAGAAATCTGTTAAGAAATTGAAAGAATCCGATGCATCGCTCTCGATGGCAGCGGCTCCCCGCACCCAACGGCTTTGGTATTCTATGGGCTTCCTTCCAAGGTCAATCCACGGCTCTGTAATGTATGAATTAAAAAGAGGGATCAGCCGAAACTCCCAGACCATTTTTAAAAACAGAATTTCCCATGCCCTCCATTCCCAGCGTTTTCTAGGGGGGATATAAAACTCCGAACCAGACTGGATCTCCATCATCCCCCGCCCTTCGATCCTTCGACTTACGCTCAGGATCGAACCCTGAGTGAAATCGAAGGGTTCGACTCCGCTCCCTGGCCCGCCAAGTATCGCCAAGAATGCCAGGGCGGGCAGGGCGAGCAAGCTTAAGAGTAACCCCATCATATCCAGGAACGAACCCGATAACACATCCAGCGAAGGCCCGGGAGAGGCGGCGCGTTTATGGAGAACGATCCCGTCTTCCCGTCTCTCAACGATTTCAAAACGCGATAAATCCATCTTTGCCCACCAGACAAGCTCCTCTGGGGTCTCGGTTGTGAATAAATAGGCGCCGGGTCTCATCCGAGTCCCAAGCTCATAGGCGAGTTTACGGGCCGATCTTTTCGGCATCTGATCCATCACATTGCGTAAAAAGATCACGTCCGCCTTCCCGATCGCGGCGAACGTGCGCGGGTCAAGAAGGCTCATCACTTCAAAGGCCAGCATCCGGCCAAAGTGCGGCTGATAGGCCTCGACAAGCTGTTGAATGGCCCTGCACAACGATTGACGTTGTCCCTCCGTCACCTCGGTGAGATTTTCGGGATGAGAAAGGCCATCATTTTTCTCAACACTATTGATGATATATGAAGGCAGATCCCCCACTTGAACCCTCGATAGAGACGGAATTCCTGTGACCGGACCACTCTGTTCTTGATAGGCCCGCTGGACCAGATCCTCGCGGATCTCGATCCCCAGCACCTTGCCCCAGGAAGAGTATTGATTAAAATCCCATTCTTCAGGTTTTGGATTGGCCAAGCCGCGGGCCGCTTCGAGAAACGAAATAACAAGCGATACCGCTTCTTTTCCCGTTGAGGACCCCAGAGACAGTAGGAGAAATGGCGCCTGGCCCTGCTGTCTTCGTTCTTCCATCAAACCCGGAAGGACTTCTTCCAAAAATTGAAATTGCCAGGGATGACGAAATAAAGATGTGCTGTAACTGTGATATTGGCTCAACCAGCGGATAAGCCACTCTTGGGCCGGAGATCCGACCCGACAGGCATCCTTTAAGAAACGGGAAATATTTCGATCATAGATATCAGAATAAATTTCACTCTGACGGACCCTTCGCAGGATCTTTTTAAGGCTGCGCTCACCCCATTCGGGAATTGCCCAGCCCATGGATTCGAGGGCGAGTTGAAGCCTGTGACGTCTTAGCCATACCACGGACATCACCGTTCCCAGCGCCAGTACCAAGACCAGCAGCACCCCCATCAGCCCCCAGCCACCATAAAGCCCCAGCCGCACCTCGTCCTCCCGCGGCCCGCCTTCAGATTCCACAAAATCAAAAACTAAAAATGCCTGGAGCCCTCCAGCCCCACCTGTAGTTAAGAAATCCCAACCAAATCCTTGACGCTTGTTTTGTTTTATAGTATAGTTACCGCTGTTGAGGAAACCCGGCGCCCAAAGTCCGGAATTTTTAAGAAAGAAATGAACCCTCGAATGGCGAAAATATCCCAACAAAAGCCCACCACCATCCTGACCGACGACGATTGGCTTTGCAAGCACTTTGAATGGCTCATCGATAATTTTCCTGGACAATATGTAGTCGTAGCCGAAGGCGAACCCTTCATCGGACGCAACGTTACGCGTCTGGAACGCCAGGCCGGGATGAAACACCCCGGCTGTATCACGACCGGCATGCCCATCCCCCATCCCAAAGACCTTTCCTCGATTCTGCATTGGGTCCCCCTCTGATTCATGAAGCCCATCATCTTCCCTTATAAAACGTACAAACACGTGTATTACCCTATTATCCCCCTGGAAGTAAAATCCGGCGCCATCCGACGCAAAACCGACGCGTACGTAGACTCGGGCGCCTCCTTTTCGATCTTTTCCATACACGAGGCCAAGCGCCTCAAGCTGGATCATCGAAAGGGCAGGAAAATCCTGGTCACCGTCGGCTTCGGCCGTTCGATGCCCGTGTGGCTGCACAAGCTCTCCCTCAAAATCGGAAACATCTCCCTCAAAGCCACCATCGGGTTTTCCCCCAAGATCGATCTCAGCTTCAATCTCCTCGGGCGCAAAGACATCTTCGCGTTTTTCGATGTCACCTTTAGCGACTCCACCCGAAGGATCAGCTTCCGTCCGCGGGGAAGATGAGAAAACCAATTCTGGAAAGGCGGGATTCTCTGGCTTGACATCACGAAAAGAGCCTGTTATAGTTTGGGTGCCTATCATTAACGAAAGAGAACAATCCATGATTAAAGCGCTCATCAAACCGAAAGACTTGAAACTCCTCGCCTGGAATAAATTCAAATCACTAAAGGTGTTTAAACTTGGGAAAAGATCAAAGGCCGCGGTTGTCGTAGATAAAAACGGCCAACCCCAGCTATTTCTTCTGGACACCACGGCCTTATTAAGTGTACTCTCCGAAATTGATGAGGCCCTGGTCGATAAATTAACCACTGAAGAATATTCTTCAAAATCTGTCAATCCGGCTGGATGGCTTATTGATGAGATTGAAAGCAAGCTTCCCCTTAGGCCTGAATTTGTGTCATCGCTAAAGGCAGCGATTGATGAGGCCGATAAGAAAGGCTGGATTCCCTTTTCCAAGGTGCAAACGGACTTAGGACTGACGTAAGAATGTTCACCATTCTCTTCACTGGAAGAGGCGAAAAAGACCTTGGGAAACTTCCACCAGATATCCAGCATCGAATTATCAATAAACTGCAGGATTACGCGGCTTACGAAAATCCCCTCTCTTTCGCCAAACCTTTGATTAACCTGCCGCCCGCTACGCATCGATACCGCGTCGGCATTCGTTAACCTTACGGTCAATTGATAGACACCATTCTTAACCCCATTTTCTACGATAACCGCCCCCCAGTTCTCCTCACAGAATCCTAAAATACCCCAGGGATACATATAGTTCTCAATGGGACTGAAATAAACATTCCCTCGTGAATCCGTGACTCCTAAACGATAACCTTTTAAATCAGGAAGACTCCTTGCTTCCTTTTCCCAATCAAAATCAACTGGTTTTGTAATCACCTCTGACACCCCTCGCAAACCCAGCCGATCATCAATCACCAAAACTTGCTTTGTCTTTCCTTTTTCTGTATATCCTCCTTTTAAGTGTGTGATATACCGACCGATCTGAAAGATCCTTATAACAGGTGATCTCCCTTCCCTAGTTAGCTTTACAGTCAACTGGTAAACACCATTCTTAACTCCACTTTCTACGATCACCGCTTCCCAACCCTTTTCTCGGAATCCTAAAATATTCCAACGGTATTCATAATTCTTAAAAGGATAAAATTGAATTATCCCATATGAATTCGTAACTCCTAAACGCAGACCTTCTAAATTAGGAAGATGCTCTGCGTTGTTCTCCCAGTCAAAATCAACCGGCTTGGTTATAAGCTCGGAAAGCAAACGCCGGGCCCTTCTCACCTCTTGCTTTTCGTCATCCTGACTTCCTGTTCCCGGTGTCTCTCGATCATCGCCGTCCCCTCGCGACATCATCATCCCCAGCGCAAACCCACCCAATAATGCCACCCACCAAAGATCGAACAAAAATCCCCTCAAGAATTCCTCCTCATCGTCCTTTTTTTGTCCTTCCGGAAAATCCTCGAGACCCTTTTGTTCTTGTGAAACTCCGCGCCTATCCAGAAATTCTGGCCCAGAAGGGGGAGGCAAAGCGAAAGGCGTGATGGTGTGATCCGGAATGTATACGTCCACCTCCATTTTGTTAGGCGGGGGCCAGCGTAAAGTCACTTTATAAAATGTTTGTTTACCGCCGCCCCTAACGGCAAATTCCACCCTCCTTTTTTGAGGATCAGGGGTCTTCAGCAGCGTATAAATCTCCTCTCCTTCTCGGTAAAGCAACCGCTCTTCCCCGGCTCTTCCCTGCCAGAGCTGCAAAAACTCCTCGAGCGTTAAATAAGATCTTTGCTTTCCTGCGGAGGATGCCCTGTTGAAGGAAAACGCTGGCCTCCTCTTTTCTGTCGTCTCAGGCCGCCTCCCTAAGGTGAAGACCGGAATAATCGTCTTGGTTGCTATCAACCGCTCAGCATGGGGGCCTAGATCAGATGGAAAAGTAAAGTCTTCTTCCACCCAATACGTCTTGCCGCCTAAGATCAACTCTTTCCCTTGTTGGTACGTCTGTAATGGACCCGTCAACCAACCAGGATCTTCATCGAGGGCACGGGTGACCGCCACAACATGAGCAGGAATGAGAGTTTTAATCTCGCCGGTATGCAGTTTGGAGAGTGTCCAGCGGGGGACACCACTTAATGCCGATAACCTTTGCAGACTGATTCTATGCACTTTTAAGAGGATCTGAAAGCGCTCCGGCATTTGATCGACCAAGGGATAACGGGCCAGGAGTTTGCGCGAGGCTTCCCAGCGGAGTTGTTTTAATTCTTCTTCGTTATAGTAAAACCTTAAAACGATGGAATAATCCGGATGATCAAAGGAGGCCGGAACCGTTTTCTCTAAGGATTGATTGAGCAAAAGGACGCTCATATCAATATTCTCGTGCGTGTGGCGAGCCGCCGCATCCGCGAACTTCTTGATCTTTGGAAGAATCAGGCGCCGGATTGACCTGAGCGGCAATTGAATATTCACCTCATAAATCAACCGCCACAGCGTTGTCTTGGGGATTCCCGCGTCCTCGGCCAGAGCCTCCAGCGTGCGGCCGGTGGCCTGCCAAGCGGTTTTCAGGCGGTCGTTAATCGGGATTCCCTCCGGCAAGGCCGCCAATTCTTCGCGAAGGCTGCGGCCGAAACGTAAAAGACTGACCGTAATCGGTTCGCCGCTCGCCGCAGTGAATTTTTCAGCCAAGATCTGCCAGTGCGATTCGGGTAAGGTGTCTTTTTCCCAGCTCCGCACCGTCGTTGGGTCCACACCCAGGAATTGAGCAAATCTAACAACATCCATTCCTAAAAATAAACGGGTGGTTTTGATACGGGCAGGCACCTTTGGCTGAGCGCGCAGGATATTGACTAAAGATTCACTATCCTCTCCTTCGCCCATCATCCCTAAGAAAACCAAAGGCAAGAGCGCCCCGACAAGCTCGATTGTCATTCCTAAGACCATGGCCCAAAAATCGCTCGGCAATCCCAAAGTCGACAATAAAATATTCTCAGCCGGTGCTTGGCCTTGATCATGCCCTCGATAGAACTCCCTCACAAACCCAACTGCCTCTTCAACCGAATCCACGATTCGATAAAGCTCCCGATCCTGCGGCGCAATGACGCCCGCGGGCACAAGGTGGTTTTCGAACAGTGCATCCCACTCGCCCCAGAACTCGCGGCCTAAAAGAAGAATGGGTTTTCTTCGGATCTTACGCGTCTGCATCAAAACCAAAAGCTCAAAAAAGACATCCAGGGTGTCGAGTCCACCGGGAGAAATCACGATGATTTCACTGTAGTTAATGAAAACCGTCTTCGGGATAAATAAATGCGTGAATCCCAGGGTCACATCTCTGGGTTGTGAAGGGGTTTTCTCCTTTTGCTGATGGTCATTGAATTCCAGAACAACTAACCTGCTCCTTAAGATTTGTCCCGATGGCTGCGAGGCGGCTTTACCCTGCTCGAATCCCTCTGCCACGGCCCCCCCGATGCCCGCGGATCCCAACCCTATAAGGGAAATATCCATTTGCGTTAATCGTTCTGCCAGGGTCTGAACCATTGGATAATAACGATCTTCCTGAGAGACATGAGAATATCCCAATATCCCGACGGTTTTTCCTAAGTCCCTTAACTTCCGCTGGGCCCTCTCAAACTCCCTCATAATCCGCTTGACATCCAGATACGGTTTTCTTCGAGCAGGTTTTCGTTCTTGCATATGTTGTTCGGCCAGCCGCAGGGCTTCCTCTGCAGTTTCGAAAGATTGAACAAGGTCCTTTAATGGTTTTCTCAACAGCCCGCGTCGGGCCATACTCTCCCATAATCTCTCGTAGGCTGCATAGTAGGTTCGATCGATCAGAATCGGTGCCTTCAAATAATCTCGATCTTTCAATGCCATCGCTTCAAAAAGCTCATCAAAAGTGCCAAACCCGCCTGCCAGAAGAACAAAGGCGCCATCCTTGGTCAATTCCATGAAGGTGGCCTTGCGGCTGAAGAAATACCGGAAGTAAAGCGCCACCTCTACGAATTCATTGGGCTTTTCCTCTCGGGGGAGTTTGATGGGAAGCCCGATCAGAGGACCTCTTCGTTCCCGGTCGATGAGGGAGGCCCATTCCAATGTTTTCTTCATGACGTCCGGGCCTCCGCCGGTGATCATCGAATAACCCGCCTGGGCAAAGACAACGCCGATGGCCGCCGCGATCTCCGGCTCGATCCGGGCTGAACCGTAAACAGTGACGACTTTTCTTTTGTCTTTGATCGCGTTGATCAGGGATTCCATCTGGCGGAATTCCTGCGCGGCCTGGCGCATCATGTTGGAGGAGATGATGATCTTGAGGCCGGTCTGGTTATTTTGATCAGGAAGATTGGCGGCGTTGGGCTGCTCGTCCGTCTCTGGGCTTAAGTCCTGCGCGTTGGCCAGGGCCGCAATGACCGGGCCAAGCAGCATAAAGACGACGGGCATAAGAACTCTCAGGATCTCCATCCCGGCAAAGCTATGGATTTCGTTTTCACGTTCTTTCATTGGAAGGGACAAATCCCTCGCCCCCGCCATCATCCGCTCTCGTAAAAGATCTTGAGTCGCTTTCATCAAGGCCACGATGGGGATGGCGGCCCGGCCCCTGCTGAGCGTATCTTCGCGGGTGATGAGGGCGGTCAAAAAGGCCAGAATCTCATCTGACAGCGGACCGGCTTCCCGGTGCGCAATCAACCTTTCTCCCATCAGAATTTTTTGTCCGCCATAAGAATGATCGTACACAGCCATCGATAGACGATCGCTATAGACAATCACATTGCGGATCTGATCCCCTGGCTTTTGCCCTCGATAGGCCCGGCTGACATTGATGAAAAGATCAACGACGCCAGATGTCAGTTGCATGCGGGCCGTCTGCCAGAACAGGGGTTTACCCTGAGCAAAATCGAAGGGCCTGCCCTGAGCGTAGTCGAAGGGTTTGTCGTCGATCAAATCCCTTGAGCGGTAGGCCCAGACCAATCGGTTGGGCTCACGGTCCAAAAGATAACTCAGCATGTAAAAGACATGATACCCAAGATCCTCAATGACCGTAGCGTTAAGGTCAAGACCGCTTCGCCACGGATTCAAAAAATTCGCTTCGATTTTTAGAATCCGACCAAAATCTTCCTGCTGGATCATCTCTTTTAATTGCTGGAGCAAACCGTACAGATGCAGATGCCCCACCATCAGGACGCTATCCTCGTGCCGGGCCAGATCCACCAGCTCCTTTGCCTGCCAGGGCTCGGTAGTGAAGGGTTTTTCTATGTAGACATCTTTGCCGGCCAGAAGGGCTTCTCGGGCGAGTTGATGGTGAGTGCTGGCCGGCGTGGCGATGAGAACGCCGTGGATGTTTTCCGAAAGAGCACCCGTAAAGATTTCCTCAAGACGGCTGCGAGGGATAACGGTGACAGGACTTCTATCTTTAAGCTCCTCGCTCAACGGCGCGAAATTACGCCCGGCCACGGCCCAGACATGGACGGACCGATCGCCTAAGAGGGATGGCTTTCCCTCAATGATCTCCAGAAGCACATCCAGAATCCTTTTTCCAAATCCCCCCACGCCGATGAGCGCGAGGCCGAGGGGTAACCCCAAAGACCACGCCTCCAGGTCCCCAGACTCATCTTTTTCTTGACCCACCTGGTCACTAAAATAATCCATAAAAGGCTCTTGGCTATAACGGATGCGGACACCCTCTTCCCATGTCCCGAGAAATTGCTTCAATCCAAAAGCCAGATTGAGCAGACGGACCGTTACGCCCATAGCGTGGGCGAGTTGAGCCGGATCCATTGGCCAGGGATGGAAGGCTTTATCTTGACTGTGGGCATAGATGGTCTCTTTCGCCAGCGTGGCGGGATGAGCGATGATCATGAGTTCCAGATCCCTGACGCCCGCGTCTTTAATCCGTTTCATCCACGAGGTGATGATCTGAACTAGGCCGGGCTGCGACCGTAGCCCTGGCTTAAAGTGAGCCGCACCTAAAAATTTTCGACCATCCAACATCTTCCCTCTCACCATGCAGCCGGTGCAGACAGATAATTCGATATCGAAACCTGTAGCTAAACTCACTCGCTGATTTTCTCGATAAATGATCCCGATGGCGAATCGGTACGGTGCCGTGACAATGACCGCCGCCTGGTGTTCGTCAAAAACCGATGGCAACTCCCAAATGACATCCGGAGGCAAAGCGCCCCGCGTATGCGCTGTAATAAAATGCAAAGGAAGGGGCCTAGAGGAGATATCGAAAATGGGATAAAAATATTCCTCAGATTTTTCAGATGAGAACATGACCGTATGAGATGGTATTGCGGATATTCCCCAGAGCGTATAAAGCTCTAAGTGGCTTGCGCTGAATAACAACTGTTGTTTCTGGAGACCTTCTTGTAAAGCGCGCCAGAGTTTGGTAAGGCGTGCTCTTTCACTTTCTGTCATGGGAGAATGGTTATCAGGGTCGCCTGCCATTGCGGCCAAGCCAACAATCCATAACGCCACAAGCAACACCATCATTTCCAACGAAACACTTAAGCCCTTCAGTTCCTGGCGATCCTTCGGCTCTGGAGAAGGCGGAGCCAGCCGGCGGATGGAGGATGGCAAAAGTATTAACATTAAGACGAATGACTTGACATCACCTCTCCAATATGTTAGGCTCTCATCGACTGAAAATTTCTCTATAAACTTTAACCAATAGTCTAAAAGGAACTGATCATGACCACTAAATCTGTTCAAGCCATGTACGAATCGGGGACGGCGACCTTGAAGCTGCAAAGAAAGCTTCCCCTCCCCAATCATACCAAAGTCCGCATTCTTTTTGAATGGCCCACCAGTGTCGCTAAACGCACGCGCGGACTTCTGCGGATTTCCCCCAAGGTTGGGCGGCTCATCGCCGACTCGGATGAATTCAGCGTCTGGAATTCCTAGTCGATGTTGCACCTTGCCGATTTTCCCTCCCAAGACTCGCTTTTTATTGATACCAACTGCTTGATCTACCATTTTACCGATAGAAAACCTGCCTGTACGTCGACCCTTCACCGCTGTGAGATAGGCGATATTCGTTTGTTTACCTCCGTTGCCGTCGTTGGGGAACTGCGGCACCGCTTGATGATCGCTGAGGCGATCCTGCAGTTTCATCTGCCCCCACGAAAAGTCATCCAGTTCTTGAAACAGCACCCGCACCGGATTAAATCTCTGACTCTCTGTGTCGAAGCCATCAATAGCCTGCATCCCTTGCGTATTGAGATCCTGCCGCTTACCTTTGAGATCATGCTGGCTAGCCAGCAAATCAGCATGGAATGGGGTCTTCTGACCACCGATGCCATCATCGTAGCTACCATGCAGAATTACAATATAACCAACCTGGCCTCTAATGATCGGGATTTCAAGAATATACCCCACCTTGTTCTCTGGCGACCCTGATTTATGACGAACTTCTCCTATGATCCCCCACAAGATCAGCCTAAGCGCCGTTCTTTGGGCAACGATAACCCAAAGCACAGCTATGCCGATGCCAAGGAGGGATGGAACAGTTTCATCCTCCGATGAAAAGCCCCGCCTGCCATCCCCCATTGGGTCTTGCGGATGATCCCTCTGCGCCTCCCAATCTTCTAAAGATTGACCATCCCTGTCCCCCAAAAGGTGACTGGCACCGCGGTGTCCGGACTCTTGGGAACGAGGCATATCCTGTCCTCCATCATCTTCGTCCCCCATCGGCGCATCAACTTCGGGGGAGGGATGTTCGGGCTCGTTTGTTTTGAAACGTTCTTTCAAATCAGCAAGCGGGATCTGCGGAGCTTGGTTAGTCGGACTTAAGGCAATAATCTCTAACCTGCCGTTCAAAACATCCAAAGCCTCTTGGATGCGGGCTATGCGGTGGGCCAGCTCAGCATCCTTGCCATACGGGAGGCGTTTCTGGTCCTTCGGTAACTTTGTCCAATGGTCGAGATCGTCTTGTGTTTGACGCAGTTCCCGCTTGAGTTTTTTGATGAACGCCCAATCCTCGGCAAAGCCCCTCCATTCCTCTTGTGTTTTTTGCACCCAACGCTTCTGAGTGTCATTCCAAAACCACAGTGTCCGCGGATCAAAGATGCGGGACATCACAAGCATATTCAATGTCCGACGGCCGACGCCATTCAAAGCAAAAAACGTTTGCCGGGCCTTCTTGGCTTCCTCTCTAAAGGCCCAGTACACCCGAGCCAAAATGCGATCATAAAAATGCTGGAAGAAGACAATCGATTGCTCGCCAGATATAGCCGCGGTATAATTTTTATTTAAATAAAAGCTTTCTAAGACCAAGTCCTCCTCAGTGCGGAAGAAAACAACGCTTCCGATTTCACGATCTTTATCTTTCCAGTGAATATTGGCAAATAGATAACCGGTTGTTTTGTCTTGGTCATAAATGACGAAAACCAATCCGCCGAAAAAGATGACCGGCCTACCGTCCTCTTTCATCTCAAGGCCGTAGGCCTCTTTGAGCATCTCTCGATTCCCGATCGATGGTTCAGCGACCGATTCGTCACCCGCATTGACTTCCGCCATTCCAAGCGCCGTCATGAGGATCAGCATTCCCAGCAAGGACAATTCCCAGGAGAGTTCTGCCCAAAACCACTCCACCCCACCGATCGTGGGAAGAACGGCGCCGCCTTCGGCGTTATCAGTTTGGTCTGAGGAACCTTCCCCTTCCGGGGATGCGTCCCTATCTTTTCCAGGTTCCTGAGTTGGGTACGCGTCCCCGGAACTTCGGGAAGGATTCCCAACGGGATTCCGGATTGCATTTTGAAGGCTGCGGATCAAATCGGCCAAAGGCCCGGCGAGCTCGCGGGCCGAAGGTTCACCGGTTAAAAGCGCCTGCAGCCGTCGCAGGGCCGTCTCGATTTCGTTGAGCCCTTCCCCCACTCCCAGACTCTTCAGTAACTGCACCTCATCCCAGAAGAAAGAAATTTCCTCTTTGAGAATTTCAATCTCCTCCGGCAGCTTACTGCCGCCTTCAACGATCATCTGTCCGTCTCTGAGGAAAATCTGGATTGCCTCTTGACGATACTCCTTGGCTAATTGTTTAACCTGAAGAGAATTGCCCGAGAGAGAATGTGCCTGCATGAGAAGTAGAAGGCTTAAATGCGCCCCTTCCTGATCGCCGACGGCTAAGGCGAGCCGGCGCGCCGTCGTGAGGTTTTTGATCGCGGCCGCCCGGGCTTTTAACTTCAAATTCACTTGGGCCAAATTGATTAAAATCTCGTGATTGTCCGGCTCTCTTTTAAGCACCTCTTTTCCAAAGGTACCAGCTACCTTTAGGACAGAGGTGACAGAGGTAGCTGGTACCTTCAAATCGCCGACCTTCAAATCGCCGCGCGTTTGTCCTGTCTCCATCCCCGCCTGCCGATTGTGTCGACTCCTGGCGGGCAGGCCTGCCGCGAGGGCAAAGACAACCAAAAACCCAAGCGATTCTAAATCTGACCCTATCCATCCATTGATCCGTATAGATTCACCTTGACTTTTCCCTGAAGATAACTTATTCTTGGGCATGGAGGTTAAGAAAATGAATATCAAAGTTGTATTAGAGAAAGGTGAAGATAATTTTATCGTGGCCCACTGCACGGCGCTCAAGGGCTGCTGGAGCCAAGGCCGAACCGAAGAAGAGGCACTCCATAATATAAAGGAAGCCATCCTGCTGTATTTAGAGCCAGACCCCAAAGAACTGATCCCCTCCCCCAACCACAAGGTCGTTGAACTCCGTGTATGAGTCCCAAACCACCGCTTCGCTCCGGCAAAGAAATCGTCAGAGCCTTTCAAAGAATTGGTTATTATCGCGTTGATCAACGCGGCAGCCACATTAAAATCAGAAACGATACCACTCAAATCACTCTGATCATCCCTGACCATAAAGAAGTGGATCGCTGGACGCTCAAAGGGATTCTGAAAGATGCGGAGATTACAGTCGAGGAATTCATGAAACTTCTGTAAAGATGAAAACTGACCTATCCTACCAGCTATAGGCCATACGCTATTAGCTATCTTCTCCCATCCCATCCCCGCCTGCCCATTGAAAAGATTATTGGCGGGCAGGCCCGCCGCGAGGGCGAGCCCCTGGAGTGCGTTGAAGACAAGGACAACCAGAAGCCCCAGCGGTTCCCATCCCGCGCTCATTGCGGACACGGTTGCGAGGTTTGGTGCATAAGTAAAGCGCAGGTTGACAGGTATCTTTGGCCGTGATAGACTTGACACAGCTTCGGAAAGATCAACTATGTCCAACCAAATTCGTCGCACTGAATTAGGAAAGTACTTTTTAGACATATCAAAATATATCTTGACTGTAGTGGTGATCGGGGCTATTACCTCTGAAAAAGTCGATGTACGACTTGTATTACTGGGAATGGGTATCGGTGCGATCTGTGGCCTCATCGGATTCTGGACATTACCTAAGAAGACGGAGACCCAAGAGACCGAAAATGAAACCAAGGAGAAGAAACCATGAGTAACGCCGAGATAGCCTTGATCGGAGTAGGCGTTGTTGGATTGCTGCTGTTCTTTATGGAAAAATTGACGGAGTTTTTCGAGCACCGTGTCCACAAAAAGCATCATCATTCCTGATTGATCCCTCCTTAAGTCATACGTCCCATCTTCCTGTCCTCTCGAGGATTCTGTCCCTTTATCTTGATCAACCGCCATCCCCGCCTGCCAATTCCATATCCAATCGGCGGGCAGGCCCGCCGCGATAAACAGCATAGCGATGAAAATCCACTCCCACGCGCCTCCCCCAAAAGCCGACACCTCCGAGCGTTCATCCCCATCGTCCATCGGCGCATCCACCTCAGCAGGAGGGAGATCTGGATCGCTCATCAAAAGCATGTTCAACGTCCGCCGGTCAACGCCATTCAAAGCAAAAAATGTTTGCCCGGCCTTCCCGGCTTCCTCTTTAAAAGCCCAATAGATACGTGTGAGGATTCGATCACGATAGGGCTGATAAAGCGCAATCGATTGCGGATCGTCAGGAATATGCAAAGCATAGCTCCTGGGCTGAAATTCTTTTAAGGCCAGGCTCTCCTGAGTGCGCCATAACGAAACTCTTCCAATCCGATGATCTTCATCTCTCCAGTAAATATTGGCAGACATACGGCCGGTTGTTTCGTTCTGGTAATAAATGGCTAAAACCAATCCGCCAAAATAAAGAACCGGGCGGCCGTCGTCTATAAAATCGATGCCATAGGCCTCTTTGATCGTTTGTGGATTTACGATCCGTGACTCAGCGGATGATTCATCCCCTTGATTCGCCGCAGCCGCGCCCAGAGCTATTAAAACGGTCAAGACAATCAATCCAGCGATAGGCAAGCCCTCCACCCCCGCCTGCCCATTCGCGCGAAGACCGGCGGGCCCTGTACCAATATGGTACAGGGCGGGCAGGCCCCGTAGAATCTCGTAGAGATTTATACGGGGCAGGCCCGCCGCAGGAATCAGAAAACCATGGTGCGTTTGATCGGACGGTGGGCCTTGATCCATAGTCTCTCCAGCTGATCTGGGCTTCTGGGGGGCGAAAGGAATATAATCCGCAGCCAAAACCAACAGCACCATCATCGCCCACACCCCACCCGCCCCCAGGATCTCCGCCGGCGCGATCAGGGAGCGGTGATCCTCCCCCGCCGACGGGCTCGGTCGATTGCTTCTTTTTGCGGGTTTATCGCCCGGGTTATCTTTTCTAAAAATTTTCTCCAAGCTCATCAAGGCATCTCGCAGGCGCACAAACCCTGGCCAATAGATGGTTTTTCGCGCATGCCAGGACATTTTGTCGACATAAATGATTTCAAACCGCATGTCCTTGCGCGTAAAGAAGTCCACCGATGTCACAAGAAGATGCGTGACAAAAAACTCCCTAAACCCGCGGCGCCACGAGAACGCAAAGACCTGCCGCTTAAAGAAGAGCGCCGGTTTCTGCTCGCGTTCTTCATCATTGGGAATCAATGTTCTAAGCCACGCCACGTCATCAACGCCTTTAAAGTTCGTTACCGCGACATCGACCCGCCGCGGATGCTTATGGGGCTCCTGAATATAGAGTTCCAACGTGAACAAATGATAATCCCGCCCGGCAAACCGGACGGCCACATCCACTTGGATCCAATCGAAAGTGAGATTATTTTTCATCCAATCGTAAGGAGGATAATTCCGTTTAACTTTCATGACGATAGAATCCACTCCCTTAAAGCCCATATGAATCGGGGCCAGATCCTTGACGTGCTTATCTTTTCCCAACGCCAGAGTGAGTCGAGTTGGTGCGTTGGAAAGCCTCTGAATGCCTTCTTCCCAAAAGACAAGAGCTGGAATTGTACCTCTTTGCCCCGAGGTTTGTGATTTCCGTAACCATAAAATACCCAACACCAGCGCCAACACCGCAGCCAGCATCCCCGCGCCGGCAGGCTCCAGCCCGAGGACGGCGTGGGCGGTTTCTTGAAGATCTTCTTTTAATTTCTCGTGACTATGAGCTGGCCACGGATAAATCCCTTGACTTTCCCAACCCAATAAAGTATCTTTACTCCCGGAGGCTGAAAAGATGGCATTTAATCCAGAATAACAAATGACTTGGCGGATATGCGCAGACCAAAAGCGGCCAATAATAGGGTTAAGCTGTTGCAAGAAATCGTTTGGATAACTATAAAACCGACGGGGAGCTTCTAGATTATTGACATCTTTTGTATGACGTGCTATATTCCCCAAGCCATGATTAAACTTAAAAAACATTCTAAAATCCCCAGGTTCCGCAGCGAGGCCGAGGAGGCTCTTTTCTGGGACACCCATGACACCACGGATTTTCTCGATGAATTTGAGCCAGTCAAAGTCAGCTTTCCCGCTCCCAAACCAAAGCTCCTGGTTTCTGTTCGGATTGCTAAACCCGAGGTAAACTTTCTGCGACGGATAGCGGCCCAAAAAGGACTGGGCTACGGATCCTTGATCCGGATGTGGCTTAAGGAGCGCCTTCTGGAAGAACTCCAAACGGTCAAGAAGTAGCTGCGGCAGCGAACCCTTCGCCACTTCCTTCTCAAACTCACTGAAAACTTTCTCCAAGGCCGCTTTCAGTTGTTCCCCGGTGAGCGAACCCTGCCCGGCTTCGCCTGCCTCACCGCGGTCACTGCTAAGCGCCAGCATGGTCGCCAAGACCAAGGCCCCCGTCTCCCACGACAAGTCCGCCACCGCCCCGGCCGAGGGTTTTGCTCCCCGCGTCTCTCTTGCAAGACCCATCACCAATCCCAACCCCACGATCTGGGGAGAGAGTAGAAAGCGGTAGATCGGTGCCTCCGGAAGTTTGGGAACACGCCAAATCACATTTTCATTTCCCGACGACCCCCGCGCCGTCCCTGTATCATCTTGATTCATGGCCAGGCCGAGGACGAGAATGAAGAAAATCCACGCCATAGCTGTCAGCACTTCCCCCATCAGGCCGAAAACCGCGGAGGGTTCTTCCCGCGGAGACAAAGAGAAAATTACGCCTTGACTTTTTGGAAAATCCTCTTTATTCTTTGTACGAGAAACATCCGAACGGACGTCATTAAGAACGAAGAATACGTCCCATTTGCCAAAGGCTGATGGAATTCTTCCTTCCTCTAACAGGGTGAAGCTCCCCAATAGCAAAATCATTACAGAAAGGAGGCCAACAAAATGGTCAAAATTGAGATGAGCCTGAGTTTCCACGATTTTGAAAAAGCCATCCAGCACCTGCCGATCAAAGATAGAGCCAAACTCCTTGAGAACTTGCAGAAAGATACCTGGAGGCAAGAATTCCGCCAATTGCGAAGCCATATACGTGAGCGTGCCAAAAAGAATCCAATATCGCCTGAAGAAATAACCGCCATTGTAGAGGAAGTCCGCCGGGATCTCTATGATCGTCGCCATCGTTGATACAAATATCTTCATCAGCGGCCTTATGTGTCGCGGCTTACCCAGCGCGATATTAGATTCCTGGGAAAATGATCGATTTCTTCTCGCCATCTCTGAAGAATTACTTGAGGAATTGATTGCCGCCCTTGATAAACCCCACATCGCCCCGGTGATTGAGGAAGAGGCTGGCGCCAGACTCATCTCCCTCATCAAGAGAAACGCCAAAATTGTCAAACCCTCCCATAAAATCAACGTCTGCCGAGATCCAAAAGATAATATGGTTCTTGAAACGGCTATAGCCGCCAAGGCCGATATGATTGTCTCGGGTGATAAAGATCTATTGTCCCTGAATCCATACCATACGATCAAGATCACCACCCCCAGAAAATTCCTGACAATCCTTTCTGAAAGATTAAAATTAAATTGAGCGTCTTTAACAGAACCCCGCCCCCCCGCCAGCGCCATAATGGAAATATTCTGCGACTCGTCATTATGTTGATTCTGTGTCTTCGCACTGCGAGAACGATGACGGATGTTGAACTCCGTCTGTATCGGAGAAGATAATCCATGAAAAGTCGTATTCCCCATTTCAAATCGCTTGAAGAAGAACGGGGATTTTGGCAGAAGCATTCCATTACGGAATTCCTGGGGGAGCTTAAACCTGTTAAAGTAAAGTTTGTAAAACCTCGTTCCCCACGATTGATCGATCTTAAACTGTCTTCCGCGGAAGCCCATGTGCTTCAAGGCATCTTGTCCCGCCTCATAAACGTCAGGAGCCACATCCTCGCCCATTCTAAGCACTAAGATTTCTCTGAGTTCGCCGGATAATTGGAAAAACCCCACGGCCACCCAAACCATCATCCCAATCCCCACCACCCAGGGCAGGACTACCATCGCCCTGGCTTTGAGCGCGAGCCTTCCTTTCTTCGTTCCATCTACGAAGACAAAGGAGATCTTTTTTTCTTTTGAGGATGCCCCCATCCCTAAGATACCCAAAATCCCCAGTCCCATCCCCGCCCAGATCGCAAGGATCATCATGCCGATGAGACCATCCGGCACAATCAAGAGGGAAGAGGTTTCTTCGGCGGAGGGCTGATCTGTTAGGGGTCTGTGTTTGTCCTCACTTGCGCTGGCCTCGAAGGTGGAACCATGACCTTGTTCAGATGGCTGGCCATGGATGGGTGGCAGGGGATCTGGTGTAGGAGTTCTTGGCTTAACCGACTCCAACACTGATAAAGACATACGCGGAAAAAACTTCACTAATCGATACCACCTGTTGGGATCCCGTATGTAGAGGCCGATGCCCTCTGAGGTAACGATAAGCCCTCCACGCACGTTATAGATGGCGGCTTCACCCATGGCTTCTTGACCAAATGCATAGACAGCTAAGGCAAGCTCAGGATGTTGTGTCGGAAGGGTCTTCAAGATCTGTTGACGGACTGCGCTTGGGTAGTGATGTGGTTCAAAGACCACTACGCGGATCGTGTGCGTGTCCGGCCGCGTCTTCAACCACCGGATTAGCCCACCCAAGGGCGGGCGGTGAATCCCATAGCCGTCTACATCGACATGGCTGACAAAGGCACGGCTCTCTACGATACCTTCAACGTAGCCTCCGACTGCCACACAGGATTGACAGCCGAACGTGCCAAGCACATCTTGGTCAAAGAACGGGGTGAGCACAGCTGCGTTGGATGGGATGACGTAGATTCGATTCCAGACGTCCTCTGGTCGGTGGCGAAGATGGGGGAAGACGTTGCTCGGTGAGAGTTCTGAAGTTTCGGTTATCGAGCTTCTGGTGGGTACATCAAACCAGGTAAGACGATGAAAGTTGGCGTCATCCAGGAAGATGCCCATGGGAATGAGCCATTGGGGCTGATCAATTGTTGGTTGGAGAAAAGCCGCGGCTTTCTTGAGGAACATCTCAGGTGGCCTATCGGCGGAATCCCCCATCCCCAAGAGCCCGATCCCGAATCCCATCATTGTCAGGCTCGCCATGACCGCCCAGATCGCCGTCCCCACGATCGCCACAATCGTCGTCCATAAGAGATCGCCCGGCGGAATAAAGAAAGCAAAACTTTCATCTTGACTTTTCTCGAAGACTCTATTATTCTCTGTACCAGGATTCATAATAAGAAGATAAAAACGATGATTAAGCCATCCCAAAAGATAGAATCGATTGACGCCATCCGCAAACGCTTTCGCAAAAAGCGAGAATGGCTCCTGATCGAAGTGCTTGACATTGACCAGACCCAAACCAAACCCCTGACCGGCCGTCTTCTGGATCATAGTCCGCATCAAGAAGAGATATTCAAAAAATCTATTCCAATCAAAGGAAAAGATATCTTGATTGACTACTCCGAGGATACTTTCCCCGCGGGAACCGTACCCATTCTCTGCATAAATGAATATCGACGGACTGGTTTGGCGATTGGATTCATGGTGAGCAAACGAAGTGCGTCGAACCACAAAAATCATGCCTAAATTTCCCATCGATCTTAAAGATAATGTCATTTTCATTGACGGCGCATTCCAAGGAGCCGACGGAACCAGAAGACTTAAGATGGTGCTGGATACCGGTGCCAGCATGTCCTCTGTTCCCTTCCAAATAGCTTTGGGGTTAGGCATTGATCCTGCCCGCTCCGACAAAAGAATAGAGATTGTTACAGCCAGCAGCATCGAATACGTTCCTGTCATTGTTGTACCTAAGTTTTCCTTTCTCGGTTTTTCATTAAGCAATATTGAAGTGATTTGTATTAATATGCCCCATACTCTGTTAGCCACTGGATTACTAGGGCTTAACGTCCTCCAAAATTTTGACCTTTCCCTCAAATTCAAATCGAAAATCATGGAAATATCGTAGGCGGTGTGCGTCTGAATTCTCGCGGAACCACCAAAATGGAATGCTTTTGAAAAGAGTCCAATCCTAGGCACATCACCTACTACGATCCCGAGCCCGATCATCGCCGCGATCGCCGCGATCGCCCATACCATCATCCCCACGATCTCGCCCGGTACAATCAAGAGGGAAGAGGTGTCTTCGGCGGAGGGTTGAGCCGTTGGTGATTTGTGTCCACCCTGCTGCGCGCCGGACTTAAGGTGTGACATAACCTTCAAAATTGGGTTCGAGAAGAGGGTGTCTCCAGTCCTAACACTGGCCGCAAAACCAACCTCCTGCGGTCTTTGGGTCAACAAACCACTTGACAGACCCATGACGTCTATGCTATTCATTGTGTTAAACGAAAGGAGGAAAATATGACTACCCTCAAGGATAAAACCGCCATCCGAGACCTGTACAACAAAGGCCTTATCACTCCCAGCCGTAAATTTATCCCCAAATCCATCGTCCCCAAAAAAGTCCCTTCCCTGACTGACGTCCGTAAACGCTTGGCTAAAATTAAGGGAAGCCTCTCTACGACGATTGCTGAAATAAGAGCTGAAGAATAAATGATCTATTTCCTCGATACCAGTGTGCTCGTTAAGCGATATCGTTACGAAGCCGGCACCAACATCATTGACAGAATCTTTGATGATCAAACGCATACGGTCTCTATCTGTAGCTTGACGATTTGTGAAGTTGCTCGAGCCGCAGATAAACATTTCCGTCAAAAAGAAATTGGGCTGGAAGATGTCAGCAAAGTGCTCGGCCGGTTCTATTATGATCTCTACAGCCGGGAATTTATGATCATAGAGCCCTCCCAAGAAATCTTGTTTAAGGCTAACGATTTGATTCTTCGATACCATCTCTCCACGATCGATGCCATTATTTTGGGTTCTACTTTGACCCTCCAAGCTGAAAGCCCCATCTTTGTCTGTGCCGATACCCATTCGGGCCTTCTGAAAGCCGCCCAAGAGTGTGATCTTTCCACCCTGAATCCTTTGAGTCCATAAGTCCCTTTCCCACGACCCTATACTCCCAATCACCAATCTTGCTCCATCCTTAGCGACCCTTAAGGCCTCATGAAATACCTCAACAGCATCTGACACCGGAAAAGGATCAGACAAGGCTCCGGTAATTATCAAAACAGAATCTTGGCTGTGATCTTCAATGTGTCGTGAAAATTCCGACCCGCGGCCAAACACCCCTGGGATGATTTCCACACCTCCGCCAAACTCGGTGAGATCAAATCTCAATAAAGTGTAAATAATGGGCCTGATGTGATCCTCATTTAAGTTGTATCCCTCATAGTCATTGCCCAGATAAGCCATCCCTAAGGCAAGGAAGGATAGAAGTGGCCCCACATCAACAATTTTTTGACCTTGTCTCTCTTGGACACCAATCTGCTCTAAGAAATCCAAGGCCGCTTCCAATCCTTTCTTTGTAATGCTATGTTCCTCAGGGATAGACCTCAAGGATATTAAGTTTCGAGAAAAACCCTGACCTTCGCCACTTATCGCCGGCAGAAGGGCGACAACGATCCAGGCGACGATTAGGCTTCCCCAAGTGAGGCCTGCATCCCCCAACGGCCAACCCCAGGAGAAATTTTGGTGGCCTTCGTTGGGCAGCTGCGGAGGATTCTGATTTCTTTTGCCACGGCCGCGGTGTCTCTTGGGGGAGCCTTGCTGTTTCTGGTCGGGATCTTGAGATCTCCCTTGGCGCCGGTTTTCTCGCCTCGCATGACGGATTAAGGAATCCAAGGGGACAGTCCCCCTAGGGGGACTGTCCCCTTCTAACCCTTTTTCTAACCCTTTCAGCCCAAACGAGGGTATTTCGCTTCGACCCTCTTGGAATTGGGCCTCTTGGGTTTGTCTTCGATGGTTCCCCGAAGAACTGAAATAATCCTCTGGCTCACTTTTTCTCGCTTGAAGCTCGTAGGCCAGGACATTCCTGTGAGCGCCCGGAAGTTTCTCTTCATAACCGTACATCACGACGAGCGTGCCCGCCCGTGTATCACGCAACAGCTTCTCCTCAATCACCTTGTTGTGAATCCCAGAACCCTGATAGTACACGACCACGTCAGTCTGGGATAGATCCGCGGCTAGGGCCTGCTGCTGGAACAGGTGGATACGTGATTGCTCCTCGGAAGTCAAAGCCCCCTCCTCGATTAAGCGGAACTGTACACCTGTAGCAAGTTTGTAGATCCGCGGATTGTGCTCGTAGCCATTGGCGTTCAGTCCATAGACACTCGCGATGAAGTCCCACCGTCCATCACCGCTACCCAGATCCGTGAGCACTTGACCAGCTTGAAGACCAAGTCTCTCTTTCAGGAACGTCATAATCACCTCTATGTCAGAAGCCAGGGCTGGCGCAAACTTTCCGTACTCGTCTTGATACATCCACAGCTTGCCCCTCCCGACCCATTCGAGCAGCCTGAAGTTAGGGTCCTGCCGCAGCCGTTCCTCGACCACATGATCCGCGATCTCGATGATCCGTAAGACCTTCTGATGCCGCGTCTCTTCGTTCTCATGTTCGGCTCCTCCCTGCGAATGGACCATGGCCACCAGCCCAAACCCAACCGCCGCCAGCGCCATCGCTAGCCCAATGAAGGCGATCCCCCACTCCCCTACAGTCGAACGCATCTCCCCTTGACCTTGCCCCCCACGGATTTGCTCAAGCCTTTCTTTGAGCTGATCGACGATGGTCTCAATCTGGCGCTGATTTTCTTTCAGAATCTCTTCTCTTTGAGCGAGCTTCTCGAGGAACTCGTTTAACCTTAAGTCGCCTTCTCCCGCGGTGGGTGTATAAAACTGCCTCAGCTCGCCGGCTATTTCTCCCATCTCTCGAACGCCCCAATCGTATTGATCCAGACTCCGCTGGCCTTCTTCCATCATCGAAACGATCATCTCCTCAATTGGCCCGAGTTGACCGGTGATCTCAAAGGGTGCCGCCTCTCGAATCCAATCGAGCAGGAGAAAAATCACCCCTATTCCGATCAAGCCCGGAGCCCAAGCGATCGCAAAGATCGTAAAATTATTCAGCTCCCCTGGGCTGCGCCGTTCCCCTTCCGGGATTTGCTTAAGGAGGGAGGAAAATACCCGGGAAGATCTAGCGATAAATCTCTGGCGTTGTTCCTCTCCCTTAAACTGATAACCCTCCGCAATCCAGTTAAGAAGAACATCCAATCCCTCGGTCTTTTGAACCGTTAAGATCGTCCAAGCCAAATCTCTCAGTTCCTGGTAAAGCTGAGGGCGTTGTGCAAGATCCTTCAAATTGGCAAAATGGGCAACTCTGTTGGCTGCTCGGCGGGCCAAGGTATTTTGTCCAGACCAAAAGGCATTGAGCAGGCTAACCCTCGCCATTTCTTGACGGATCATCCAGGCCAAGGTCAGCTCTCCTAGCTGCTCGGTCCAAGAACTAAACCGGTCGGTCACGTCTATGATAAAATTGGTACGCACTTCCTCGTCATTACGCGCTTGGTGAATCAACGCCTGATGTTCTTCTAGAAAGCGTCTCAATGCTTCCTGAAACCGCTCGAGGGGTGGCCGTTGGCTTTCCTTCGTTGGAGAGCTTTCTTGAGGATTGAAAACAGGGGGGGCTAAAGAGGCTGGGGGTTCCGCCGGGGACAGCCTGGACGCCCCGCGTGTTGGAGGAGAGGCGTCCAGGCTGTCCCCGGCGGAGGCAGCGTTGGAGGATGGATTGTCCTTTTTCCCGGATTCTCCATCCGCGGCCAGCCCTGTCCCCAAAAGGGACCCTGGCCCGCCGATTATCACGAAGAATCCCAGGGCGGACAAGGCCAGCGTCGCCACCAGCACTAGCATCATGGGAAAAAGCGTTAAGCCGGTTGTATCCCAAGAAAATGCGCTTAAATCCATCAGGATGTCGTCCAAAGGGGGCATACGTTTCCGGATTTTGGCTGGAGTGGCGACTCCCAGCTTCTTGAGCCAAGGCCAGGCTTTCTTGCGAACGTATTGGGGGTCTGCCTTCAGGCTTTGAGCGATCTCTTTTACGGGCCGCGCGCCTCCCCGGACCGCCTTACGAATCGCGTATCTGGTGATCTTCAAAGGACGGCCATGCCTCTTGCCAGTCCCATATCGTTTAGCCGCGAGAGATTTCAAGGCATAGGGCCTCTGAACAGCATGGAATCGAATCTCCTCAAACCGCAAGGGATCGTTCGGCTCAGGCTCATACAAGCCAATCCACATCTGCTCAGGCTGCACCTGCCCGGTCTTAGCTGAAAAGCCAAAGCGGATCTCCGCTGACAACCGGGCCAGCTCGTCGGATGCGGGCCTGTCGCTCCCCAGCCCTTGTTTAAGAAGTGACCTCGAAAGCCCTGAGGGAATCCTGATTTCAAATCCCGCCGCTCTCACGGCCAACTCTGCTTTTCCTTCTCGAACCCGTTCCAGCGGCACCCTGGTTAGGAAGACCCTGCCGCCCAATGGGACAGCCCTTGTCAAGGCCCTCTCAATGCGGGGATGTGGGACATTCCCAGGGAATGAATCAGCAATCGTTCGCCTTTGACCGCTCGCCTCTCGAATTTCCAGAAGCTTAAGGAAGGTCCCTTCAGAATAAAGGGCCACGCCGGATGGTCCGATCAATACTTCGTTATCCCCCTTGGAATCTTGTAGCCAAAATAGTCCTTCTCTTTCGTACAGATCACGCAGGCTCTCTTTTTTAAACCAGCGCCGGGAGTTCAAAACTTTAATCACCAAGCCCTCAGGATTTTTCTTGACAGCGACTTGGAAGGACGCCGGCTCTCCGGGATAAACACAGATCACCGGATGAATCACCCCGCCAGGGCCGATACGGGCTTTAAAGAGAAGGCCCCTCCCTCCCTTCACGCGATGGAGGCTGCGGTAGGGGCGATCCGCAGGATCCGCAGAGGGTTCTTCGCCCAGAGACACAAGCTCTCCCGGGGGAACCCGGCCATAAACCATGAAATCTTGAAATCCTTCCAATTGCCGTCGCAAAAACCTGTTGCCCACATACGCAATGGTCCGTTGATCTTTCACGATGACTTTCAGAAGGACTGGCTGCTCTCCCGAAATCAACACCGCAACGGGCAGCACAAACCCAAGATCTGGGACCCATATCCACTCCACCTCAACCCACTGCCCTACTTTGTCAGAGTTGCTATAAATCCGTAGACGCTTCCCACGCCAAGCCAGCAGCCATGCATGAAGCTGTAATGGCAATGTATCCAAACTCACAGCGAGCCTCCCCTTTCGACGAAGCTGATGAGAGGTCCTATAGCCCGCGGCAAGAAATGCGAGCGCATCCGTTGGGCTGGCCGCCCACTGTTCACGACGGAAGCGGTCTCGATAAAATGGCCATTCTAGATTGGATCTTCTGATCGCCGCCTGATCCCTCTCCTCCGGAAGCAACAACCGCACCACCAGTTGAACTTCTTCAGCCGCGGCCCCCAGGAGCTGTGCGAGATCCGCAATCAATTTGGTCTCCTCTCTTCTGAATGGCTGTTCATAGGTGCTGAGGGTCCCAGGCCACTTCCTTTCGAGGCTCGTGATAACGCGTTTATGGGAACTATCGAGGAGCCTGTTCCTTCGTAGAACCCCTTGAGCTTCCCGAGCCATGTTAGGAGCGGTGCCCGTAAGCCCCGCGATCGTCCGGAGTTCCTCAAGGCTGTAACGCTCCAGAAGCCGGCCCTGGGGAATGGTCTGCTTAAGCCAGTTGACCAATCCCATAAGCCTTACAGCATCCTTGAGGCCCGTCCCTCGTTGAGCCAGTCGTTGAAAGAGTTCGGCCTCAAGGGGAATCGGGGCCTCAAGGCCGCGCCTAAGGATCACCGCGCTGAGTCTCCTAACGTTGTCTTCCTCAGTCCCTGGATTGGCCACTCTATTTAACAGCGCCGCCGCGAGGCTACCTTGAGTCTTCGCCTCAAGGCCGCGCCATCCTTCATCAAACCATTCCAGATACAAACGGTTGATCCCATAAACCACCTCGGCAAACTCCTCGGGAAATCGGCCCTCCCTGGGGCGATAAGCCAAAAAGCCCAGAAGCAATTCTAAGGCTTGCGGATCATCCGCAAAGCGCGCGACAAGCCCCCGGACAATATCCCTGTAGCTTAAGATTTCCTTATTGAGGGTGCTCAATTCAGCTCTTAGCCCTCTCGTCGATCCCCTGGCCCCGCTCTTTTGAGTCTCTTTTAGCTGCCCTCGCAGAATCCGTTGCTTGTTTCGCGCGGCCTCGGCATCCTGAAGAATCTGTGCGATCTCCTCGTATCCCAAAAGACGAGACCCTAGAGCGCTGGGCTCCTTAGAGCTGTTTGTGGAATCCCAGCCAGGGCCATCAAACGATTGGGCCGCGGCCAGCACCAATGCCGCACCAATAAGGGACAGAGCCAGCGTAATCGCAAAGAGCGTAAAAGCTCCTTCCAGCGCCCACACGGAATGCGATGGGTTGCCCCTGCCTTGTTCCCGTAATTCCTGATACCGTCTGATCTCATCAATATACTCAATCACCTGAAATTTAACGCCCTCATTCTCCAGATGCTTTCGTGCCAGACCAAAAACCGCATCTGTTTCCAATGGATCGTGAAAGAGCAGCTTGTGCAGCAACTCATCAGGCAAATAAGTTAAAACCGTCAGCGCCTCCTCCGGCAGATCCCATTCCGCCAGATCAAGCAGGCGGTGCATGATTCGTTTCCTTTGAGGCCTCTTCTCTTCCGGCCTCCGGTTGGCAATCGACACAAGAAGAGGAAGCGACTTGCTCGAAAGCCGGAACCGCTGCGTTGCGTTGGCTACAGGCTTTCGAAGCAGCCACAGAACCCGGGTGACCAGGAGATTCTCAGGGACAAAATCCTTTGTAAAGGTAAGGTCATTCGCGAACTCCTCTAAGGTCGGCCGGTCAATCTCAAAGAGCAGCGTCCACAAGTATTCGAGATCTTCTGACATAACGCGGTCTTCGTACACACCCATCAAAATTTCTAGGATGAGTATCCTGGCATTTTCTCGAGCCACCTTTATAGCAATCTTTTGGCTACGCCACCACTTTCGTAGAAAGGCGTATATACGTCTAAGAGTAACACGCCCTTCGTCACCCAACTTTCGTTTGTAGGCGACCTCGATCAACTCAGAAGCCAGCTTCGGACCAACATCTGGATTGCGCTCCCAGTCCTTGCGAAAGGAAGATAAAGAAAACCTAGGGAATGGCTGAGTTGGCAGCACTCCATTAACTCGGTGGGGCTGTCGGCTATCCGCGTCAGCCTGCCTCATGTCCATTCCCATGCCAGAGGAGTCCTTGGCCTGATTCTGTCCGGTTTCTTCCTCTTCCGATGACCCCTGCCCCATCCCTGCATCATCTTGGTTCATGGCCAATCCGAGGACGAGAAGGAGCGACAGGACAAAAGGCAGTAGACCAAAGACCGAAGACCCTAGACCATAGACCTGGGAATCTCCTTCGCTCAGTCTGTTGTCTGGGGTCCTTGGTCTTCGGTCTGATAAACCGGCGCTGTCTGTTGTCTGGGGTCTGTGGTCTTCCGTCTGTGATCCGGGCCTTGTGGTCTGTGGTCTGTCTTGTGGCGGCACGGTGAGTTTGATCCCAACGATCTGCTTAACCTCAACACGCAATCTCGGGATGGGCACCCCGGAAAGATCGAGCTCAGCGGCCCCCAGGACCAGGGCAACCCGGACAGAAGCCGCCAAGAGCGTGGGGCTCTCCTCATCCAGCACCTTCTTTTTAATCAATTCCTTCAACTGCTCGTGCTGCCCGCGGATGGTCCATCGGCCGATTCTCACCTTAATATCGCTCAGGTCTTCTTTAAGTTCTTCTTCTAATTTCAGGGCAATCAACCTGGTAAAATCCCCGGACTTTAAATCCACCCGTCGTAAAAACCCTCCGTATTCGTCGATCAGTTCTTCCACCCAAAAGCGGGGCAGAAGAATCGAACAGCCCTTTTGCTCAAACGCCGTCAATAGGCGCGCCAGCTTTTCATCCTGCACGACCGACTCGGCGAACAGTTCCTCTTTCTTTAACTTTACCGATTTGCGTCCTGGGGCCGGCTCCCGCTCGGGGGCCTTAAGCGCACTGGGCAGATCAGGGGCTTGGACGCGGATGGTCCCGTATTCCTGCCGGCTGACAGGGCCAGGCAAAAGGGCCAGATATTTCTCGATGCTGTAGCCTCTGACCTCCCCTTGCCATTTCCATGGTTCAAAGTAGAATCGCACCCCGCGGCCCGGCTTCCAGAGCGGATAAACGCGATACACGGCATTGGGCTTCAATCCCCAAAATAATACCCTCGGCCACTTTTTAGAAGTTGGCTCCCGTACACGGGGATGCGGATTAGGCGTGAATAAAACAGCGCCGTTGGAGTTCATCCGGACTAACACCTGGCGGTCTTGCAGCTTTTGAAGTTTTCGTTCAAAAGCAGCCAGGGCGCGTTGGTCAACTGCAAAGGGATTGAGCCGCCGGTTTCTGGCCCGCAAGACAATCCGGGCAAGATCGTCTTTATTATCACGATATGGATCTTTGCTTTGTCCTCTGGCCAGCGCTGCCACCACACCCACCATCACCGCCAATCCGGCGTCAAGAGAACTTGAGAGGAGAGTAGAGAGTAATGCGACCGCCATGAGCTCGTAGTAGCTTATTAACGACAAAATTTCTAAACCAAAAACTATGAGCCACAAACTAAGAGCTACAGATCCCGATGCTAAGAGAAGGCGAGTGTCTGAAGGGTTTTCCGTGCTGGGTTCGGTCAACCGTTGAACGATCTCTTCAATAGATAATAAAGAGACATCAATTTCTGAAAATAATTGGGCGTACTGCGGGGTTGTGCGCAGCATGTGATATGTGGCAAGCGTCATATAATCATCAAATGGGGGCTCAAGCACAGCCACATCAATACGGTCGAATATCTCTGGGGGAATATCCCCCGGCTCGTCATGACTTTCCGCCAGATGAAAGATGTAGTCCGCCTGATGGGTGGAGAACTCTAAGATGTGACCTGGATAAGCCGAATCGTGATTTGACCCTCGTCCAACCTGCGCTATCCCCATCCCACCCGCCAACCACGACGCGCTCAACACGGCGAGAATACTCAGAACCGCCCACACGCCGTTGAGAATCAGCCAGCTTCCCAGGCCGCTCAATTCGCCGGTGGGTATGGAATCTTGCGGCCTCATTCTTGCAACCATCCGGGTGACACGGATTAACCCTGACTTGACAACCTCCGGCGGATGTGTTAATTTTGTGACGTCTTCCTTTTCCCTGTCTTCCCCAACGACGAACCCAACAACAAGGAGGCTAAGATGGATCAGGAAACGCAGAAAACGATAGAACCAATTTTTACTTCCTACCGGCGAGATGTCCTCGCGAGAACCTCTTTTGATCTGTTTAAGATATCGGTAGGCGGTGCTTTCGCCAGCAAATTCTTTTTTGAATTTGCCTGGCCTGTCAAGATTGTTTTGATAGGGGGAATAATAATACTGGGGATACTGGGTTTCTTTGTATGTCCCCCAAAACCACCAAAGGAGTAATAATAATGGATATTGTTTTATTAACCATGTTAACGTTGATTGGTCTGTGCCTGTTGGTTGTTGTGGGCCTTGCCATCGATCGTTACCGTACGAAACACGCGCATCGATAAGCCGACCCGCCGATAATCCCCTCCCAACGATCAGGGCCAATTGGGGCCCGCGGGCCCCAATTGGCCCCCGCATAATCAACCATTGCTTAATCACGCACTGGCTTGCGTCTTCTCTTTCTCCGCGAGATGTGGGGGATGGAGCCCGACGCTCGAATCCCAGATCAAAGATCTGCGGATCTGTTAACTGCTGCCGTTGTTGCCTGTCCAACTCATTGAGGGCTCCTCTGGCATTTAAACGGCCCAGCGCCAAGCCGACCAACACAATCAGCAAGCTCACAGCGGTCTCCGCAGAAGCCCCCACGGCGCTGAGGCCGGTCTCGGGGGAGGTCGTCGTCTGGCCGCCACTCCCCTTTCCACCGATTCCGCGCCCCATGACCCCGCCGCCCGTGAGCAGGGCAAAATTCTTGTCGGGTTCCGGTGACTCTTCCACCGGAACGGCTTTAAACCGACCGGGGGCCTTCAGCTTCACGCCAAAGGTTCTCTCAACATGAAAGTGAATCTTCTCAGCCCGCAATGGATGATTCGACTTCTTGTAGAAGCCAATCCTAACCTGCATATGCTTTGGTGGAATCATCGATTGTGAGGAATCATAGACAATTTCTGCTTCTAAGGCTGATGATGTGTTATTTGACGAGAACCGTCGAGGCAAAGTGCTACTGTGTCCAAAGGTACCAGGTGCCTTTGTGATCTTTACTCTTTCAACCCCAGGGGCTAAACGGATTAGCCCTGACTTGACAACCCACGGTAAATGTGTTAGTTTTGTGTCGGCTTTCCCCGCCTGCCAAGTCGTGAAGATGGCGGGCAGGCCTCTACGGGGTGAACCAGAGACGACGAGGAAAAGGACGCTCAATTGAGATTTAAGGGATTTGAGTGGGACGACGATAACATCGCGCACATCGCCCGACACAACGTCGACCCTAAAGAAACGGAAGAAGCCTGTTTCATCAAACCTTTTATCCAGAGGACCAGAGGCCGCAAACGGTATTTCATTCTGGGACAATCTCAAGCCGGACGATATCTGGCGATTGTTGTCGACTATAAAGAGGACCTCAAGATTAAAGTTGTGACTGCCAGAGATATGACCGAGGCTGAACGTAAACGATATCAAAGGAGTTAGTCCATGAGAAAGGTTAACAAAATCCCCAAGTTCAAATCCCTCGAAGAAGAACGCCTCTTCTGGGACACCCACAGCTTTACGGATTTTCCCGAGCTTAAGCCCGTCAAGAACGTTCAATTTCCTCAACCCAAACATATCCTCATTGATCTCAACCCCCGACAATTCAAGACCATCAACAGAATGGCCACCCAGCAAGGAATCTCCTGTCACCGGCTCCTGCAAATATGGATTCAACAAAAATTGTCCGGAGAGCTCAAACCAATTCACCAGTAATTCCCATTCACTATGCCCCAGCCCTTGCTCATCCCCTTGTGATTCACCCAGCGCCCCTGGCCCTGTACCTTTTGGGTACAGGGCTGGCCCGCCCCCGGCCCGCCTATCATCTCCAGAGCCGGGGTGGGCAAGGATCGCCAATGCCAGGGCGGGCCCTGCACCTTCTTGGTGCAGGGCGGGCAGGCCCAAGATCATCAGCACCCCCGCACTCACCCACACCAACGACAACAGCATCATCCCCACGCCCGCCTGCCAAGTTCCTATCCAATCGGCGGGCAGGCCCGCGAGCCCTTCGATCCTTCGACTTTGCTCCCCGGCCCGCCAGTCACGCTTGCCGGGGCGGGCAGGATCAAACCCTGAGCGAAGGCCTTCGACTTCGCTCAGGCCGAGGCCGAGTCCTGAGTCCATTCGACTTCGCTCAGGACTCAGCCCTGAGTGGAATCGAAGGGCTGAGCCTGTCGAAGGACGAAGTCGAATGGGTTCGAATCCGCTCAGGGTAAACAGGGGGAGGTCTTCGGCATAAACTGTTGACTTCTCTGTCGCCGTGTAGTATTCTTTCTGCGGAAAGGAAACAACGCGATGACCCGACATTTCAAAGTCGTTATTGAAGAAGAACCCGAGGGCGGATATTCTGTCTTCGTCCCCTCGCTTCCAGGATGCGCTTCCCAAGGTGAATCTCTGGATGAGGTATTGACCAATATCAAAGAAGCCATTATGCTGTACCTCGAATCCCTTAAAGAGGATCGCCTTCCCTTCCCTAGGTTCGATACCGAGGTCATGATCAAAGATGTCGAGATCTCGGTATAACCCGTCTTCGCTCCAAAACTTTCGTTGGGGAGCTTCGCCGGGTTCATCCGCCGAAGCTAAACGTGAAAGTCCCTCGACTCCGCTCGGAATCCTTCTGGTTCGCTTTTCGTCCTTCGGTAAACTCAGGACGAACCCTGAGCGTAGTCGAATGGGTTCGCTCACCATCCCGAACAAAAAGCGATGGAGAGGGATCCTGAGCTTGCCGAAGGACAATTTAGCGAAGGCGGATAACCCAATTCCCGCAAGAGGCTGATAAAAATCTGCCGGACTCATGATCCAAAACATTGAGATCTCCATATGACCAAACCCCTGAGATTGGCCGGCAAAGACATCGTGAATTGTCTTTTGAAGGCCGACTTTATTATCTTGCGTCAAAGAGGTTCCCACGTGATTATGCGGCATCAGACTGATCTCAGCCGACGATGCGTGGTTCCCCTGCACAGATCCCAAACCATCAAACCCGGAACTTTTCATGCCATACTCAAAGGCGCCGGGATCTCGGTTGAGGAGTTTATTGAGCTCAGGAAGTGACTTTTTATCTGATAAAGATACCCAATACCTCTGGTTTAACCCATCCCACATTTCCACTTGAACCACTCGAGGATCAACAATCGCTCCATAGAACTCTCGGAGGATCCGCCGAGCTTTGGGATTAGCTGCCCACAGGGGCATGGTGGCCGCTATGGCGGCCACCATGCCCCCAATGGGCTGACTCATCATCACCGCCGACGTAAAAAGGAGCGGCTGCATGATTTCCGCCGCCGAGGCCTCCCTCGGCTGCCCGCGGGCCATCCCCAGCGCGAACGCCACAAGGATCATCAAGACTGCCTGCGTCCACCACGCGCCGGGCGTCAACATGGACAAAGCGGCGCTAGCTCGATTTTCCTCAAACCCGATGATGAAGCTAAGCTGGTCGTCGCGCCCTTGGGCTTTCACTCCCCCCTCCGGCACTGGCTGATAACGAAGATACGGCTTGACAGAAAAATACAATAATGTTATGTTTCCAGCATGCCCATAGAACAACTGCGGCGATGCATCCTCTTCGAGCGTTATCGACTTAGCTTGCATGCTCAAAAGAAACGATAACAAAAGAGATAATAAATGCAAAAGCAAAAATATGATGATTGTTCGTATTGCGGTGGAGAGGTAAAGCCCGGCAAAGTCAAAGTCGACATCTGGTTCAAGAATAAGCTCTACATTTTCGAAAATAATAATGCCCTCATAAACGAACCTGGCCCGTATGGTATCGACACCTTCCTCATTCCCGAAGGTACCAGCTACCCTTGCATTACGAATCAAAACCAGGGCTCCAGGGTTGACAAACTCCTCTGCATCTATGATCCCCGCCGTTGCTGAGGCCGCAATCGTCATTGGCCTCTTGACAAGGTAATTGAGTACGGCTATACTGGCATCACCTAAGGAGATTAATCGATGATTAAACAAGCCAGTCACCCAAAATCTCAAAATCGGATTGTGACCGACCAAAGTATCCTCCATGGAAAACCCCGCGTTAAAGGAACCCGAATAGCGGTTTCCTGGGTTCTTGAGCTTCTCTCGAGTGGTATAAATCCCAAAGACATATGCGCCCGCTGGTACCCCGATCTGACCGTCGAAGATGTTTTTGCTTGTATCGACTTTGCCAACCAATGTCTCGCTGGGGAAGAAATTCATCTCACGCGTGGGCTGCATCACTCCAGGAACTAACCCTTGACGTCTTTTCTTCTTGATCATTGCGTCTGGTGGCCAACGGCTCAAGTGCTGCGACATGCTGGCTTCAGGTGTCTTTCGCTTAAGGATATTGGCCGCGTTGAGGCCAGAAATAGCGAACTGCTCGCGCTCGCCATCAAACACCGCGTGCCTCTTCTGACGCGCGACGCTGATTTTACCAACCTCAAACAATATCCCTTTGGGAGCCATTACGGCATTATTTACCTGCGAATCACCCCACAAACTATGGCGGCTGTTCACCGAACGATGCTCCGCGCCTTGCGCCAAACGCCCGCCTCCCGCCTGCGGGGAGCGTTGCTCTTGGTCGAGCCCGATGACTACCGCTTGCATCATCCCTAGTGCCAGCCCTGTAGCAAGAAGGTACCCTGGCCCACCGATCATTCCAAAAGCCACGGCGCCCAGGGTCAATGCCAGGACGACCCCAACCATCCTCAATCCCTCCATCAAAAGCGCGGCGGCAGCGATCAGCACAATTGCCAAAGACCCGAGAGTGAAAGAATAAACCGGAACAAAATTCTTTTTGACAGGAATAAAAAAGTATGTTATTTTTCCTCTGTTCCCAAAAAGGAGAGAGACAACACCATGGCCGATGTCAAACAAATCATACAAGACCTTATCCTCCCTGAGTTCCGAACCCTGCAGGCCACCATACAGGCGGAATTTCGCCGGATTGATGAGAGAATTAATTCCTTGGATAATAAAATCAATTCCTTTGAAAAACAGATCAACGACAAACTTGACAGCTTTAATGATAAGTTGAACAGCTTTCGGGAAGAATTCCGCTCTGAGATCCGCCGGCTTGACAACCGGATCGACTCCTTGGAAAAACAGATTCTGTTTATCAGGGAAGATTTTAAAATGGCGATAGATCTTCATGAGCGCCTTGCTGCGCTGGAGGGGAAGCTCTCTCATTAACATCTGCCCCCTCCTGACGACCGCCACAACAACCATGCCCATCACCGTCCAGAAAATGAGTTGGACCATCATAACTCCTGCGCCCAATTCGGCAGTTGGCATCCCCGCCCCCAGGCCCAAGGCGATTGCCGTCTTTAGCGTCCCTAATCCCTGCATGATTAGTGTTGTGACAACGGCGGCCCCTATCGCCAACACAACCGCCACCCCGCCCCACCCAAAGCTGTGGGCGGATGGGCCTTCGCCCTGTTGAGTTTCTCCGGGATCCACGGGTTGTTCAGCTTGAGGGCTATTGAATTGACCTCCTCTCGCACCTGACTCGCTCGGCTTAGGGATGACCTCCCCCAATGCGGTTTCCATGCCACGCAACCCAGCAAGTTGCATCCGCTGGGCAATGTCCGGAGAATCGTCAGTAAAGCTATTTCCATAAAGTTCCCCTTCGAGAGAAATACCGAGATTGGGACGATTCAAATCGATCTCCACAATCGTAAGGTTGTGTTTTTCTAGGAAGTTAATGAGGTCTGCCAAAAGCACTGGGCTGTAATGCTCATTTGAGAAGATCCTCACTTGAAAAGACTCCATCCGTGCCTCTTCACTGGCCATACGACTCAATAAATTATTAATTGAGGTTAAATCGGTTAATGCGTCAAGATGGGTTAGAGCAACAACCCGTTCGGAGGGATCATGGAACACAGCACCCACGCAACCTCCAGCCACAGCGATCGTATTCGCAATATCTTTAGGGGATGTGTTCTTACTAATTCCGAAGGTACCAGCTACCTTTCCGAACAAAAGATAATCCAAAATTTTATCCGGGAGATACCGCACAATTTCGGCATCGAATCTCAGCACAACCAAATTATCCAGCGGTTTTGATTGGGCTTTTAGTATTCCCGCCAGCCAATCCCGTCTGTAATGAGAATATTGTGAAGGGGAATAAATATCCGTTGTAATCCCACCGACCGTGGGATTACGCTCGGCGATGGCGTAAGCGACATTCGTATTGCCTCCGCCGATTTCCAATAAAATCTGCCGCCCTTCTTTTGAATACTCTTCTATTCTACTTCGCAATGAAAAGAGAACACCTGTATTTGCTTCGTAGGAATATTCTCCCTCGGAATAATTCCTCCGAAGCCTCCAATGGCGTTCGCTTATCGAGGCGAAGGAGAATAGAATCCTAATTGCTTTTCCGATTGCTTCTGGTGGATTTCCTTCACTGTCCAGATACATCCATAAATCCGTGTAAAGCCCGGCTGTCGGAAGGATCTCTTCTCGTAGACGGCGCTCTTCCAATAACAGCGCCTCTAACTCGGCCTGATCCTTTTTCAATGCCTCGCCAAGCCACTTAAGGTCATACGCCATAGGCCATGCGCCATAGGCCACCACGCCCATGAGCACAACTACAATCTCTAAACCTGCCGAAGCAAAGCTGCGGAGATCCCTCGAAGATGCCCTCTGTGGCCCCAGGTATCCTTCCGTATATAGTGAAGTTAAAATATCCTTTGTTTGTTGAGGACTCAAAGACTTAAACCGCAAAACCATAGACCGGCCGTTTTCCTCAATGGCAAAAAATTCCATGCCGTAGAGTTCGATCAACTTCAAATAAATCTCTAAGATGTTCCCTTTTAGATCCTTCATAAGCAGAGACTTATCCATTTGATCAACGCGCTCAGCATCTCTGGCTCTGAGGGCCGCGGCATAGAAGGAACCATCATAGGATTCCCACAAGACGATCATTACGGCATCCTCGTTGATCTTGTTGACGAGTCGGGCAAGCCTTAGATCTTCAGGATGAAACATCGGGAAAACAATCACCCGGTGCCCTAACCTTTTCACCGAATGCGTATGGATACCCATCCAGATGTGTACCCCGATCACGGCATCGACAGAATTTTCATCACCCTTGACCATATCCGTTGCGCTGCCATCGGTTCTCACCTCAAAGGCAGCTTCTCTTCCGGTCGTCCTGGAGAATGCCAAAAGTTTTAAGATGGCTTTTTGAACAGATTGATCCGTATCGATAAACGCGACGGCACGAGAGATGGCCTCATCCGAGACGGGAGAGGGGACAACTTGAGGAGAGACGGTTGGGATACTTTTCTCGGGGACGGACGGAAGAGTTGTTTGCGTCGTTTGGGGGATGGGAACTCCGGTGCAGGCCGCACACAGGAGTAAAGTTAGGAATGTGGTCGTGACCACTCGAGGAACTGTGCGGAAGAAGGGAGGCAACGTGAGACGTCCTTGGTCCCTCGTCCCTCGTGACCAACGAGCCGGCGAGCGGATGAGCCGGCCAAACCAGCTAGCCATGAAGCCGATGATTGTTATCACTAAAATGCCGACCAGGATCACGATGAGCGCCCCGATCTCTGGAAGGACTAAAAGATGCTCTTGGCCTTCCTTAGCATTGGGTGGGCTAATGGACGCCGTTGATGGTTTCTGCAATACAATCATCAACTCGACCTCTTCTTGTGAATACGCGATCAGTACCATACGAGGTTTATCCGGTGCGACAGCTACGCGGATCTCATCGGGTAATTCTGAAAAATGACCCCTCTCAAGGGGTTGATCCGCTGGACGTACTGGCCTAGGAGGATTAAGGATAATCAGTACGCCGCCTTCTTCCACCAGACCCCAGGCCGCTTGCCAGAACTCCTGCCAATACTGGGAAAACATCACTCGTGAATCGATCAGGCGGGACAGACCATACACGACCACCGCTCGCTTCTGTATACCCTGTATCATACGGGTAGACCACAACCTCATAGCGAGCAATTCCACTAAATTCTCAGGATGGATAATCACGCGCACCTCCATAATCTCCTTTTGACCAGGTCGCTGCACACGATCAATCACGGTATTATCCTTATTGAAAACGATCTCATATCGATTGGTCTCTAAGAGTAATGAGGCATCACCGATGATCTCTGAGACATGTTCCATCGCTGCCTGAATGTTTTTCTTCTCCTGTATCGAGTTATCTTCCCCTAACGCATCAAACCCTCGAATATCGGCAGCACGCATTTTCTTCCCATCTCCGCCTGGTTCCACTGACCTTTGCTCTTGCGCCATGCCTATGATGATCATCAACGCCATCCCCAGTTCAATCGCCCCGACGCCGCTCCACGCCCACGCCAACCCAACAAGAAGAATCATAGAGCCCGCCACAACACCGGGTGTTGGATTGGTATTGGATAGCGATAATTGTATATTGGTTGGATTCTGGGAATTAGAATTTGTTGTTTCCAGCGGCGGCCCGGTGATGCGGCCTGCGCGGGCGATGTCGGTGGTCGTAATACTTTGAATGTCCTCTATAAACGCCGCCCCAACGCCCATAACCGCCAGCCATTCGGCCTCCGACTCTCCCGCTGTTTGGGGTTTGCCCTTGGATAACAACAAATAAATATATCCATCCGGGTGACTCTCCCGAATACGGAAGCCCGCTTCCACAAACATCGGGACTTTACCCTGAATCCTCGCCCAATCAAAATGCTCGCTCAACCCTCGCAGCAAGCTCCCCTCCCCGCTAAAATTCTGAACAACTCGGGCGTGGGCCTCGTCATGCAGTTCGTCACGTGAGGGAATATTGCGAAATAGCCTTTTTCGGAAAATTCTGGAAATCCACTCAACAAGATGGATACCCCAAATTTGGTCTCTTCGGGTATTTCGCAACAATCCCCGTAAATATTCGTCAATCTCCACAACCTCTTGAGGAGTATATCCTCTTTCGAAAAGGATATGGTCGATCAGGAAATCAGGGTTATAGTCGCCCCTCCTGAAGGAGAAAATGCGATTCCCTTCGACCTTCCCAACAGTGAATACAAAAAATATGATTCTCTCTGAGATGCCACTCCCGTAATGCTCGCCATAAACGGCGAATTGTGCCGTATGTTCACTAAATAATTCCACCTTGATCGTTTGGACACGCGGCCCGTCTGCAAATAACGAAATCACATAATCGTCATTTTTGTAAAGCCACCTCCACCATTCTGGGGGTTCTTGAGAATTTATGTTTTCCCATCCCGGCCAGATAACCTCTGGTTTACTCTCTGGTCCCTGATCTTGCCGAATCATGGCTAAGGCTCCGGATGAAAGGGCTGATAACACCACCGTCAAGCCGAGTTGAATGAGACCCGCCGCCAGCCCGCTGGTCCACATCCCCTGAAGATCATCAGCAGATGGGCGATCGCCCTTCTGGGAGCCAAGCGATTGATGAGCACGAGAAGGCCGCCATGGGGATGACTCAAGCCGCTCACGAAGGGTCTTGTTCGTATGAATCTGCGAGAAGATAATCCGAGCCTGAGATTGCATCATCTGAATGGTCACACCGCCTCGCGTGACAGGATCAATCCCTAATAAAAAGAGGCCGGGCATGACCTGACCCTCAGAATCCAGCGCATGAAGGGTGGTCGGATTCATCTGAACCCGCCCTTCGCGAACCCCCACCCCTTGGGCTTGAAGGAAATCAATTGCGGGACTGAATCCGACGCACAGGTAGCAGCGGTCATAGGGGAGACCGCTTTCTTCTCCATTTTGCCCCTCGCTCAGAATAAGTTCATGCTCTGTAACCCTTACCAGCCGTTTTCCTCCTGCAAGGATCAAACGCGTGTCCCCTCGTTTGGGTGCCGCCCCGTGCCACGCTTCGAGATCGCTTCGGTAGACAGGATCTGCATCGGTTGGGACACCGCTTTGATCGCTCCAGCGCAGGCTCTGTTCCGGAAAGACAAGGGTTATGCTTTCTGCTTTCCGTCGAAGATGACGGAGGGCCAGCCTCAAAGCCGTGTTGCCTCCCCCAATGATCACCACCTCACCCAAGCGCTTGCCCTTCGGCAGCCTCAAATCACTGTCTTCAATGACTCGAATCACTTTCTGGGGATAAGCATCTTCACCCGGCACATTAAGCTTTCTCGGATAATGGAAAATCCCTGTGGCCACAACGATGTTGCGTGCAAAGCGCAGAGTCCCGAGCCCAGTCTCTGGATCGCTGGACAATACCTGATAAAACCGCTCGCCTTCTGCCCTGACGGTTGTGATGCGGTCCACGCGCTGCTCTTCCGCAATCCGGTCGGCAAAACCAAATCGGCGAATGTATCCTTGAAGGAACCGCAGGATCGTTGTCCTCGTCCGATAACTGAATTTCCGCGGGGAGGATTCCAGGCCCGGGAAATCCGATGGCTGAAAGACCGCCATCAGATGTTCGGGAATCCGTCTCCAAGACTGGCCAACGCGTCCCTGCTCCAGAATCGTAAAGGCCAGCCCGAGGTCGTTGAGGAGCTTCCCGAGCATCAGTCCCGCCGGGCCTGCGCCGACGATCAATACATCCTGGATGTCCAATAAACGCTGGGGCTGATCTTTCTCTTGTCCCTGCGCCAGCGCCGCGACAAAAAGATACAGGCC
The DNA here is from genome assembly GCA_964620805.1 of uncultured Planctomycetales bacterium. GTDB lineage: Bacteria > Omnitrophota > Gorgyraeia > Zapsychrales > JAHFFX01 > CAZUJQ01. The sequence goes on from CAZUJQ010000004.1 coordinate 52,226, forward strand.
CATCAGGCCGAGTACTGAACCCCAAGACAGGTCCATGCCGAATACAGCGATTGAAGTTGAGATTTGTTTGTTCCCACGCCACACGCGCGGTTCGAGTTGATATTCGGTCTCCGGCAAGCTATCAAAATGCCTAAATCGATACAGGACCTGGCCCGAAAACTCTTTGAGATTAAATGAATCCAATCCGCTCAGCGCACGCGGCCGAAGGATCGAGGGCAACACATGGATGTGCAACTCCTTCGCCTTATCCTCAAGTGTCTTTATGCCGTGCGGCAATAAATCCTGATTGAGGCGCACAAGATGTTCGTTAATGGCCAGCGTGATTTCGATATCAGAGAATCCGTTGCGAGGGTCGAGAAGATAGCCCAATATTCTTTCATATCGCTCGACAAAACCTTCCGGCGTAATGTGGGCATGGGCCAAAATGTCTTTTCCGTCTCGGGAGGCGCGGATCTCGCAGGAGATGCACCCCAGATGCCACGGCGAATAGACCAGCCCTTTCTGCCCTTTTTCAAGTTCGATAATCACCAACTCACCGATACGAGCGACCGCAACCAGGTCCAATTCTTGATCATCAAAGGAAACCACCTCGCTTAGCGGCGTCTTCAAGAATGCTGCATCCACAGGGCCGCGCAAATTAAAACCGACGACACCGAAAAGCGGACGGCCGCGAAGCTCCTCCCGCAGATAAAACCGTTCGTGAAAATTTATTGTCTTTAGACGTCGGCGGATTTGTTCGATGACCTCCTCATGTTTCCCTTCGCCCTGCGCCAGTGCCCCTGGCCCGCCAATCATTCCGAAAACCATGGCGGGCAAAACCGCCACCGCCCAAACGGCGATCAACATGGTGAGCCATTCGGCGGTGAAAACATTCATCGTCAGCGGCGTTTCGGAGGCGGTATCAAACGGCAGCAATACGCCTGCGGAAAGACGACTCAGCCTGGCCTCCCACGGCAGTTTGGCAAAGACAAGCTGCATGCGGCCTTCGCGGCCTTGGTCTAATCCGATTCCCCGCGCCAGCGCAAGCAGCATCCCGGCAAAAAGCATCAAAATTTCTAACCAACCGAAGCCGGAATAGAATTCTTCGCTTCGTGCACGATCATCACCCTCAATGGCATCCTCCACGACTCTGAAGGCCTGCTTAATCAACGGCTCCATGAGCGTGTTGGTTTGAAGCACCCGTTCTACAGCAAAGCCCATATTAAGAGAGGAAAATCTTCTTCCTTCTTGCACAGAAATCAACGCAGATATAGAAGACTGAAGTGGCGCCCAGAATCCCTTTTTCATCTTCATCTCATCCATAATCCCTAGAAATCGCATATAAAGATCGATCTCCTCAAAGGTGATGAGCGAAAGATGAGCGAGGTGATTTTCAAGCATCCAGCTTTCTAACGTTGGCTTGCCAAATTGCTCGATGTAGACATGAGCCATCTCCTCAAAACGGACGAAGTCTTTGATCTTCCCTGATTCCAGGCGGCCTCTAACAGCTTCTTCCTCAATGCCAAAAACCACAACCGGGGCCTTGATAATCTCTTCAAAGATATTCTCAGGAATCGATGGAAGTCTCTTAAGGTATCTGTCGCGCGCCTCTCGGGCTTTGGGGGTCCAAAGAGGCATTTCCTGGAGTTGCTCTTCAATCCTCCGTCGTGATTTTCCGGCCGACACCCCATAGCCAAAAGCTTGGTAAAGATAATTTCTTGAAACAAACACTCCATCCCGATCAAAATCGCCAAAACCCGGACCAAATTCACCAATCCCATGAAGCATATCCCTTAATTCCATTTGTTCGGATGACAACAATCCGCCGGCTTCAATCATCTGGCTCAAAACAACGGGCGCGGCCCGTGTGCCATGGTATAAATCTTCAAAAAGACGTTCAGAATGAAGGACTCGATCCTTCACCTCCTTAAGCGATTGTCTTTCAGTGACGGTCAGCTGCCTGACAAAACGTTCTGTCACTTCTCGAAGCTGCTGGATCTCACGTTTGGATGGTTCCCTTCCCTGCGCCAGCGCCGCGGCCAAAGCCGCCAGAATCATCGCGACCACCCCCTCCCACCCAACGGGCGTCAATGCGGATGAGTCGGTGCTGTCTCGATTTTTACGACTTAAGCTATTGGACTCTCCATTCAAAGTTGAAGGATTGACAGTCCCTTCGAGATGTGATATTCTTGACTCGCTTTGGATAACCACAACAAATAACATGGAAAGAAGGCGAGCCAATAATGAATAATCTCTCATTACAACAGATTGAACAGGCCATTGCTCATGCCAATACTGATGAGCAAAGATCTTTATTGCGGGATTTACCCCACCTCTTAAAAATATCTCTCTCGGATCTATCCCTCTTGAAAGCGGCTGAGCCAGCCTTTGACTTTTGGAATAATACCGATGATGTGATTTATGATCAGCTATAACCGGGGCGATATCCTTCTCCTTCCTTTTCCCTTCACCGACTTTTCCACCTTCAAACAGCGTCCCGCGGTTGTGATCTCCTCGGATCGTTTCAATTAAATGCATTCTTATAAAACGAATATGCGCCACCGTGTAGACCCCGGCCGCCCAGAATGTCAGAAGTTGATCTTCCAGACTTCCCATCCGCGCTAATAGTATGAGTCGTTGATTCATCTTCTCAAGGGCATCAACAGAATCCGCTGACAGGCTGGTTGTTAAAACTAAATATTGATAAAAATTTTCTTTAATATTTCTCTCTCGCAAAATCCGCAGAATCTCGTCTATAACTGCTCCCATATGGAGGAACTCATTATCTTCTGAATCCATCACAACGTCGCCAAGCCTTCGTAAAAGATCGCTGAACTCGATAATCCCCCATGGCTTTCTTATTTCACCAAGGTAATCAATATTCCCTGGAAACAAATCTATCAAGTCTTGAGCTGTTTGAGAGAGTTCTTGCTCAACTTGCTCAGGCTGAAGATCTTCCAGGTGATTTCTAGCATCGCCTGTCGTCATCAAGGCTAAGATGATAAGCGCTGCTGCCAATTCTAGGGTGGTGAATCCTCCTGATAGTGAAGTTGGTAATCCGCCCTGCTGATCCTGGGGTGAGCCGGGCTCGGAGGACGGATGGCCCGGGGAGGGTTCTTCGCT